>JADFXK010000073.1 GCA_015233625.1 Deltaproteobacteria bacterium
ACCATTGACCAGACCACCATTACGAATATCCCGGAGGGGTTACCCAATCTAGCCCAGGGTCAGCGAAGCGCCACCCTGAGGTAAATGGTTCCAATGCGCTCAGTACCCTTAACTTAATGACATTGACATGCAACCAGTAACCTGTAACATGTAACGAGCAACGAGAAACTCGCTGGAGAAGGTTAATGAGTCAAATTAGGGTGACGGTCTTGGGCGCCGGACCGGGAGGATATGTCGCCGCCATCCGAGCCGCTCAGTTGGGGGCCCAGGTGACGATTATTGAGCAAGACAACCTGGGCGGCACCTGCCTTAATTGGGGATGTATCCCGACCAAGACGCTCAAGGCCACGGCCGAAGCTCTGGAACTGACCCGGCGCTTTCCCTCATTGGGCATTGTGGTGGAAGGATCCATTCGACCGGACATGGCTCTGGTCCAGCGCCGCCGGGCCGAGGTGATCTCCCTGCTGGCCAATGGGGTCAGGGCGATCCTGAAGAGCTACCGGATCCGGGTGGTCGAAGGAACCGGGACGATTCTTGATCCGCACCGGGTCGAGGTGACGGCCGGGGCCGATAAGTCTGAAATCATCGTGGCCGATAAATTGATTGTGGCCACTGGTTCCAGACCGCTGGAGCTGCCGGGGCTGCCATTTGACGGCCGGTACATCCTGTCGTCTGATCAGGCTCTGCTTCTGACGGAGATACCTGAACGGTTGTTGATTTTGGGCGGCGGGGTGGTGGGGTGTGAATTTGGGTATATCTTTCAGGAATTCGGGGCCCAGGTGACCATTGTCGAAGCCATGGACCGGCTGATTCCCTTACCTTCTGTGGATGAGAACAGCGCCAAAATCCTGGCCCGGGAGATGAAAAAGCGGAAGGTCGAGCTGCTGTTAGGCCGAACCGTGGACCAGGCCGAGGTTACGGCGCAGGGCCGGGTAAAGGTGACGCTGGGACCATCAGCGATTGAACTGCGAGGGAAAGAGCCGGGGAATCAAACCCTGGAGGTGGATCAGGTGCTGGTCACGGTTGGCCGGGCCGGGCACGGGGATAGTTACGGCATCCCGGAATTGGGCTTGGACCGTGATAGCCGGGGCTGGATCATGTCAGATGATCATCTCCGGACAAATGTGCCGGACGTCTTCGCGGTCGGGGACGTATTGGGACCAGCCAAAATCATGCTGGCCCATGTGGCGACTACCGAAGGGCTGGTGGCGGCTGAAAACGCCTTGGGCGGAGATAGCACTATGCGTTATGATGTGGTGCCCGCGGCTATTTTTACTTCCCCCGAAATGGCCGATGTGGGGCTGACGGAGAAGCAGGCTGTCCAGGCCGGGTTCGATACTCAGGCCCATGCTTTCCCATTCCGGGCTTTGGGTAAGTCTCAGGCCATGGGTGACATTGCCGGTGAGGCCCGGATCGTTTCCGAAACAAAGTCAGGCCAGATACTGGGGGTACACCTCATTGGTCCCCACGCCTCGGACATCATCCATGAAGGGGCCCTGGCCATCCGGCTGGGTGCCACGGTCTTTGATCTGGCTTCGACTATCCACGCCCATCCCACCCTATCGGAGGCTCTGTCGGAATGCGCCCACCTGGCCACCGGTCAGCCCATCCACTTGCCCAAGCCGGGACCAGGGGCCAGAAATTAAAAATGCAGACACCGACGGGGCCGAGCCATCCGCGGCGACAGGACTCACATACGCGATTAAGCCATCTGGTTGATCAGGCTACCGGTGGGGATGAGGCCGGAGAGTCTGTTGTAGATGGCCACACTTGAGGAGAGGAGAGCGGCGGGCGTAAAGTTAGACTGGGAGCCGGTCTCTGACTGATTAGTGACGGGAGCAGAGGTAGCAGTGGAGGGAGCAGAGCTAGTAGGAGAGGGAGCCGGTTTGGTTTTAGAGGCTTCGGTGGCGTCTTTGGATGTACCGGTCTTGGTCGAGGCGGCTGGGCGGGATTCGTGCGCTATTTGGGCGCCCTGGGATTGGGAGTCCATTTGCTTGCGGAGCAGCTCTACTCTGGCCGACTGAGCTTTGCCGGCCGCCGCGGCAGCCACCTTTTGGTCCTGGCCGGAAGGACTGGCCGGAGCGAGCGCGGCCCGCTGGACGGTCTCCATTTTCATTATGGTCGCGGCCGGGTCACCCTTGACCGGAGTAGTATCTATGGAAACCTCGCCCCCCACGGCATAGCTTTGGCCATCCGGCCCGGTCTCATAAGTGTAGGTCGCCCCGGAAGTGGCATAGGCCCCGGCTGCAGCCAGATGGGCCTGCTCGTGAGTTTTGACTTCCTGGTCGCGCTTACGCAACTGTTCGACGACCCGCTGATCCTTATCACTCAATTGACCGGGACTGGAGCCTTTTTTATGCTCCTCAGGGGTGGCCTTCTTCTTACCGGTCAGGGGATCAGTTTGCCCATTCCTGGTCGGCGTGGTGGGGCCTGAGGCGACACTTGGGGTTGATTTTGCTGTGTAGTCTGCTTGTTGCGATGATGAGCCGGGAAGGGAATTGGGGAAGGTCTGATTGGACGCACCACTAGCGTAGTTATTATAAACAGCAGTGCTAGTAGAAATACCGTCCATGGCATTGTCTCCTTCGTCTATAATATAACACATTATTCGCCGGAAGTCAAGAGTCGTTTCAACGCAATTATTGATGCGCTATTTTATCCGTAATTAGACCGACCTGCCCAAAATTTTTTTTGCCGTCCTCCTTCACTATTTAAGTTCCAAAGCGCATCGGCGTGACTTTCGCTCTATTCCTCCTCAGGAAGAATCTCCTGTACTCGCCCGATTTGTCCGTCCTCCAGCCGCACTTTGATCCCGCGAGAATGGAAGGAGGAGGAGGTAAGAATGTCCTTCACAGTCCCAATTGTTCGTTTGCCGGTTCGCCGGTCTTTTTTTAGAACAATTTCGACGCCCATCCCAGGTTTTATATCACTACGTCGTTGTCCGTCCATTGCACACGCTTTCTTCTGCTCATGTTCGATAATAAAGGGCTTGTATAGCCGATATTATTAATAAATAATAGCTATCCAACACCAGCTCAAACAGTTGGAGAAGTGAGGCGGTGTCATTCTTTCGGGGCCGGCCGATGAGAGTTCTACCGAAACGCGAGGATATCCTTTAAGCTATGAGGCATCCTGAAAATCCTGCTCTCTCTCCTCTAATTCCAGGGCTAAATCTTCCCATTCGGCGGTTAACCGGGCCAGTTGTTCTTTGAGCCGGCGGTGCTCTTCTTGAGTACTCCGGGCCTTACGGCCATCCAGGTAAGTCTCGGGGTTGGTCATTTGGCGATTGATCTTGTCAAAAGCTTTGGTGGTCTCATCTATGAGGGCTTCCACCTCGGACAGGTGAACTTTTAGGGGACCCACGGCCTGGTGACGAGCTTGCCGAAGTTCGGCTTCCCGACGTTTCTGATCCTTGTCTTTCTTTGATTTTCGGGAATCGATATCGTTTTGCGGCATCTCGGTTGGTCCGGGCCTGACTGCCACCGTGGGCTGGGCTTCGACGGATTTCTGCCAGATGGAGATAAAGTCGTTATAATTTCCCTCGAAAAGTTCGGTCTGGCCATCCTGGACATATAGAACCTGATTGCAGATCCGGTTGATGAAGCGCCGATCATGGGAGATGCAGACGATAGTGCCGGTGTATTTATCCAGAGCCGCCTCCATCACCTCGCGAGATGGAATATCCAGATGATTGGTCGGTTCATCCAACAGCAGGACATTATTGGGGGAAAGCAGCATTTTCATGAAGACCAGGCGGCTTTTCTCACCTCCGGACAGGACGGAGACCTTTTTGTGGACTTCGTCACCGGAAAAGAGGAAACAACCGAGCATGTTCCGGATAGAGCCGATGCTGTGGTTTCCGGCGCATTGGGAGATTTCCTCCAAAACAGTATGGTGAGGCGTCAGCAAGTCCCACTGGTGCTGAGAAAAATAGGCTAGCTGGACATCAAACCCGACTTTTCTTTCGCCCCGGTCGGGTTCAATGACGCCGGCCAGGAGCTTCATCAGAGTGGTTTTTCCGGCTCCATTCGGGCCCACCAGGGCCAGTCGGTCACCACGGAATACGGCAAAATCCAGGTGTTCATACACGGGCGGACCATCATAGGTTTTGGCCACGTCTTTAAGCTCCAGCACCACCTTACCGGACCTGGGTGGTTCCGGGAAAGAAAAAGAGATGGATTTGGTGCTCTGGGGTGGCTCGATTTTTTCCATTTTTTCTAAGCTGCGAATCCGGGCTTGAACTTGCCTGGCCCGGTCCTTGCGGGTCCGGTTTTTGTCGATGAACAGATTGACCCGGCGGATCTCGTCTTGCTGGGATTTCCAATCGGCCAGCTTGAGCAGAATCCGCTTATCTTTTTCGGTCTCATAAAAGTCGTAATTGCCGTTGTAGATAACCAGTTGGCCGTTATCGATGGCCGCGATGCGTTGGACCACCTTGTTTAGAAATTCTCGGTCGTGAGAGACGACCACCAGGGCTGAGCGCATGGCCGTAATTGTCTGTTCAAACCAGATGAGCGATTCCAGGTCCAGATGGTTCGTCGGTTCATCAAGCAGCAAGACGTCTGGTTCCGAGAGTAATATCCGGGCCAGGGCCACTCGCATCATCCAGCCGCCACTCAACGTATCCACCGGCCGGTCGAAATCCTTCTCTTTGAACCCCAGGCCCAGAAGCATCTTCTTGGCTCGGGCCTCCAGATTGTATCCGCCTAACCGATCAAATTCCTCCAATAGTTCGGCTTGCCGATGGGCTAAACTCATGACCAGAGCATCTTCACCGCCTCGGCTCAAGGCTTTTTGAATATCGGCCAGTTCCGCCTTTATCTCGGTAACTTCCTTTTCGACATTCATCGTTTGTCCAAGCACTGTTTTGCCCGAAAAAATTTGAACATCCTGGGGCAGGAAGCCCAGCCGGATATGGTCAGGTTTGGACACGGAGCCCTGGTCAGGAGTCTCTTCACCCAGGAGAAGTTTGAATAGGGTTGATTTTCCCGCCCCATTGGGCCCGACCAATCCGATCCGGTCTCCTGATCTAATGGTTAACCCCGCCCCTTTAAAAAGGTCTTTTTTACCGTAAAATTTGTAAACTTGACTTATTGAAATCATTAAATTACCACACTAAAACCTGAGTTAAAGTCCTTTGATAGAGCTGGGTGGGATATCTTAAACTCAAGCCGGCCCGGCCCAGATCGCAATTAGTACAGGTATCGCATCATGGGTCACTCATTAATGCCTGCCCCCGTCTTCCACCCGCAACACGTAACACGTAACGCTTATTTCATCAGAAATGAATCCAGCAGGCCCACCAGCTCATTCATCTGTGGTTTGCTGACGTAAGAATCCGCCCCGACACTGTCGCATTTTCTGGCCATTTGTTCATTAATCAGGGATGAAAACATGACCACCGGGAATTGAGTCAGTCTTAACCCTTGCTTGATTTTTTTGCACAAGGTCAGTCCGTCCATCTGGGGCATCTCGATGTCTAAGACGATCAGGTTGATGTAATCCGTAATGTCCTTTCTCGCGGCCTCAGCCTGGTCTTTGGTTTTGACAATCCATTCGTAAGCATCCTGGCCGTTATCGAAAAGAGCGGCCACCTGATATCCGGCTTTAGTCAGAGCTTTCTTCATATAATTTCTGATCATCGCAGAATCCTCAGCCAGGACTATTTTCATCGCCCTTCTCCTATCGGCCAGGCTTCCTTTAACCGGAATCTCCTTGGGGGACGTCTGGTCGACATCATCTTCCACCCCGATCAGTTCCCGCATCTTCTTGGGGAAGACTTCACCAATAATGTATTCCAAATCTAGAATGAGTATCTCCGTGTCTTTGACGTGCACGGAGCCGGTGAGTCTAGGCGTATAGCCGGCTAAAATGGGGTTCAGCGGTTTAATGTTGCTCCAAGAGAGACGATGGATTTGAAGCACCGCGTCGATCATGAATCCATTGACCATGTTGTTGAATTCGGTGACCAAAACTACTGGACGTTCGGACCGGACGGTTTCGCCGCGGTCAAGGTGCCGGTTGAGGTTGATGAGAGGAATGGTTCGGCCGCGCAGCAAGAACATGCCTTCCAACGATGGCGGAGCATCGGGCAATTTGGTGACCTGTCCATGATCATAGGGAACGAATTCTCTAATTTTGGCCACGTTGACCCCAAAGCTTTGCGAACCTAGCAAAAATTCAGCCACCTCGACCTCATTGGTGCCGCTTTCCAACAATATTTCTCGTTTTTGGTGAGTTGACATGATCCTAGATCCTCCTGATGTTACCAAGCGTGCCCGCGTTTACTCCTGGGCAGAAGCACCCAGCTTTATTGGTCGGCCGAATCGCCCTGTTCGCGTTATTTTGGCAGTCGATAGTTTGTCGGGTGGTGCCTGGTTGAGGGCACAATATTATCTTAACAAATATTATGGCACAATAATACCATTGTCAATTATATATTGCCCCATACCGGTATCCCAGGGGCAAAGTGAGGCTCAGCCGGGGCCCGGTTAAACGATGCCATCTTTTGTTCCACCGGTTTAATGCGGCGTCAGGTTATTTCACTCTGGCATATGATCGATTCATGTGGTATAATAACCTAAAATTTTTGTTTGCAAAATAGATGGACTATATCTGTCTTATATTCCGCCAGGTTGGATGCTGGACAGGGAGACGATGACTCGGACAACCACCTGGTTTAAATCGACCTGATTTATGTCTTGATTACAGTGTGCTTTTCTAAACACCGGGTTCGGCCAAAGACAAAAACTTAGTTAGAGCGGAGGAGGTCAATGAAAAGGATCAGCCAGGTATTAAAGTTGTCTGTTGTGTCCCTGCTCGAAGGAAAAACCCTTGGCAAAATAAAGGAGATACTTATCGATCGGGAGGAAAAGACAGTCGTCGCGGTAAAAGTTTGGGGCCACGGTCTGCTCCGCGATGAAAAGGTAATCGCCTTGAATGATGTAGTCATTTTTGGCGAAGACGTGTGCATTATTGAAAGCGCCAACAATCTGACCGACCCGGTAAAATATAACGAAAACCCTAAATTAATTCCATTTGATCGGCTGACGGGACTGGCCGTAAATACATTGGAAGGCAAGAATTTGGGTTATCTCATTGATGTGATGTTTGAAACCGCTTCCGGGGCGGTCCGGGCTTTGTTGCTGGAACGCCATATGATCATACCTTTCATTAAGGATAATGCTGTCTTCGGTGAAGATGTCATCTTGGTTCCGGCTGAAGCGGAAAAGGAGATGGAGCGGTTAGAAGAGGAAGGGTTTCAGGCGTTCAGAACATTTGTCCAACGGGCCCGGGAAAGCGAAGCCGTGGGAGAATGGCAGGGGAAGGTGGAACGTTTCGGCCTCACATTGAGACAGGCGGCTGTTTCCGGAGTGGATTATTTTCGGGATGCCGTGGAACGGAGCCAGGCAGCCCTCCGGGAACGGAGCAGCAAGCGGCGGGAAAAAGACGACCAGGAAAAAAAAGATTGAAGACAATCTTAAAAAAATTAATGTCAGCCCTCTGGCTATTGTGTCTGCTATGGGGATGGGGGCTGACGGGGTGCGCCACTATGCCGGGGAAAGAGATTGAGGCTCCTCCAGCTACGGCCGGATTTGAAGGTCTGGCCAAGAGATACGCCGTCGGGCAAATTATTGAACCAGCGACAGGGGACGTCCTCTCCTTTGATCAGATGATGGCCCGCCTGGCCACGGTTCGGGTCGTGTACATCGGTGAACAGCATGACGACATGGCTCATCATCGCGTCCAGTTGCGCATCATTTCGGCCTTGGTGGATATGGGATATCAACTATCCGTGGGTCTGGAGATGTTCAGCCGACAGAAACAACCAGCGCTGGACGGATTTGGGAATGGAAAAATAGCCGAAGGAGATTTCCTGGCCCAAGTCGGTTGGGATGGCCGGGTCGGATGGGATTTTGATTCATATAAGGACATCTTACGGTATTGCCGGGATCACCACCTCCCCATACTGGGCTTAAACGCTCCGGATGAGGTCGTCAAGAAGGTGGCCCGGCAAGGATTGGCCGGTCTGGCTCCGGAGGAGAGAGCTCAACTGGCCTCTTCAATTGCCCCGGTCACTGCTCATCAGAAGGAGTTTCTGACCAAATGGTTCGGCCACCACCAGATCAGTTCGGTCAAACATACAGACAGGTTTGTGGAGGCCCACCTGGCCTGGGAAGAGACGATGGCCGAGACTATTGCCCAATATGTAACATCCTCTGCCGGCCGAGACAGAATTTTGGTGGTCCTGTCCGGGGCGGGGCATGTGGTCTACAAGTTCGGTATCCCGGATAAGGTCACCTCCCGCGTGTGGGTCCCCCAATTCGTGGTTATTCCGGCGGCGATTGATTACATTGAGGCGCGCAGCCGAGATGTGGCTGACTTTGTCTGGCTGACCGAACCAGACGTGACCAAGACGCGCGCCGACCGGCCCCGGATGGGTATTTATCTGGCTAAGAATAAAGCCGGAGCCTGGACAGTGGAGAGTGTCAAACCCGGAACCCCGGCGGCCCGGGCCGGATTTTTACCCGGCGATGTCCTGCAATCAGTTAATGACCGCCCCATCATCCAGGTCAAGGATATTCATCAGGCTGTTATAGGAGCAGGAGGAAAGGCGGTCCATCGGGTCATTATTTTGCGAAACGGACAATCAATGGAACTCCGAGTCAGTTTTGATCATCCATTTGATCATCCAGGGCCGCCCCCCGAAGTCCCGAAAAAATAACCCATGCCCTGTGGGCAACCAGAAATTTTATTCCTTGCATTCCTGCGCTTTTTGGTTGGCCTGTCGCATGGTTTTGGCCAGCAATTCAATATCCACCGGCTTTTCCAAGTAGGCGAAGGCACCCAGATCCAGGCAAACCCGCTCGTCGTCTTTGGAACCGTGGCCGGTCAGGATAATGACCTGGACCTTGGGATGTTGGCTCTTGACCTGCCGCAATACCTCAATGCCATTCATTCCGGGCATGTTCAGGTCTAAGACCATTACTTCCGGCTCGTCATCCTGCAACAGGTCTAATGCCTGCGCCCCGTCGTAGACCACGGCCGAACCCACATCCCGCATTTGTAACCGTTCCGAAAGCGTCTGGGCGAAATCCCGCTCATCATCCACCAACAGCACTTTGGCTGGCATTTCAAAATCATATTTGCGATAGATGTCGCTTTGATAAAAGCCAGGGCCGACTTTGGTCTCCACGCTTTTCACGCCGGACAACCCGGACGCGATTTTCTTCAACTCATCCTCGAGTCGGGATAGCAGCAAGACGTGCTTGTCAATGGTCAAGGTAATGTGGCTGTCTTTAGCGGTCACACCTACTTCGTGACCTACCTGAGCCAGGGCCACACCCACGTGGGCGGCCAAAAGGAAATCGTCAACGGCAGTCAAGGACTGGGCCGTAGGCTGGAGCACCTTTTTCTTGGCATTGGCCACAATCAAGTCCACCGCGCCTGAAACTTCCAGCTTATCCATGGGCAGTAGGATATCATATAGATCGGCATCCCAGGGGACCTTATGCCCCAGATAGTCCGTCCAGGCATAGGCGGCCTCATTGTCTTTGTGAACTAGTTTTTGAGCCTCCGCCTCAGTGATGCCCTTATCTGCGACGGCCTTGGCTACCCGAAAGGGTGTTTCGGCGATCAGGCAGACTTTTAGGACATGGGATATCTCCCGGGGAATGAAATGGGTTAGGAAACCATGCAAAACCAGCCCGTCCGTTTTCAAAAGGTCAGCCAGCACTACCTTGAGATCGGCCGCGCATCGCTCTCGTTCGTGGGTGAATTTGTTAAATACAGACACCTTCCCGTTTATGGTTCGCCATAGTTTGGATTCCGAGATATGAAAACGGCCGGCTGCGTCGGCAACCAACGTGGCGTCATCAATTAGTTTATACCCAAACGTCTCGGCCACCTTCTGGGCTACCTGGTCCGCCTGACAGTAGGTTCCGCTAAAAATGCTGATAATGGACATGATGGTCCTCCGTTTAGCCGGTTGTTGTCGTCCCGGGTAAGGGATTTTTCCTTCAAATTTAGAATGGCCGTTTATTGACCCTGCGTCGTCCGGTTGCGATTGACCTTGTCGTAAGCTGCTTGCATGGTTTTGGTCAGGACATCTAAATCAATAGGCTTTTCCAGGTACGCAAACGCGCCCAGCTCCATACAGTATTTCTCATCCTCTTTGTTTCCGTGACCGGTGAGGATTATGACCTCCACCTGGGGATGATTCCTCTTGACCTGACGCAACACATCCATCCCATTAATCCCGGGCATTCTCAGGTCGAGGACCATCACATCCGGTTCTTCTTTCTTCACATACGAGAGCGCCTGCTCACCGTCGTAGGCTACATCTGCTCCGTAAGCCCGCACCCTTAACCGGTCAGCCAACAGCCCTACGAATTCCCGCTCGTCATCGACCAACAGAATTTTTGAACGAGCGCCCGGCATCTTTTGGGATGGAGCGTCCGGCACTTCAGTTTCAGCCGGTTTGGGTTCCTCCAGGGCGGGGGAGACAATTCGTAAGGGACAATCTTTTTCATCGGAGCCTTCATGGGCCTCGGCGTGGATCGCCTCCAAGGCCATGGCCTGTAGGGGATAAATGTGTTCAATGCCGATCTTGTCATACAGGTGGGTTCGTTCCATGGCCTGAAGGACGTTTTCTTTTACCCCGGAAAAGGAAATCCCGTACCCGGCGCTCCTGATCCGATCGACCAACAATGACAGTGTCTCTTCTCCAGAGGCATCCATGTCGTTGATCCCGTTGGCGACGATCAGAATGTGTTTCAACTTGGGCATGTTGAGCATTCTTTCGGTGATCTGGTCTTCCAGGTAGGAGGAGTTGGCGAAGAACAATGGGCTGTCAAACCGGATCACGGCGATATGCCGGCATTCCCTAAGACCGTAATGCTTGGCGTCGCGCAATGATAGGTCGGGGTGCAGGGCCAGGTTGGCCACCTTGGGCCGCATACTCTTATACAAAAATACGCCCAAGGACAGGACTACCCCGACCATAATCCCCTTATCCAAGTGCGGAGCAAAAACCAGAGTAAAAATGAAGGTGATGATGGAAATAGCTCCATCATACCATTGAGCGTGCCAGGCATGGATGAAGCCCGAAACATTAATCAACCCGATCACAGCCATCATAATCACCGCGGCCAGGACTGATTGGGGTAGATGGTATAGCAGCGGCGTCAGAAGCATAAGAGCAATGATCGCGGTAATGCTGGTGAATACGCTGGACATCCCGGTACAGGCCCCGGCCTGCAGGTTGACCGCCGAGCGGGAAAAGGAACCCGAAGCCGGGTACGATTTACTGATGGATCCTAAGATGTTGGCCAGACCCTGGCCGATGAGTTCCTGATTAGGATCTAAGCGCTGGCCTGTTTTCGCGGCCATGGCTTTGGCGATGGAAATGGCTTCCATAAATCCCAATAAGGCAATGATGGCGGCAAAGGGTAAAAACTGGATAACGGCAGTCATATCAATATGCGGGACCCCGAAGCTGGGCAGACCTTGCGGGACGGTGCCCACTACAGATCCTCCCCCGGTCAAGGCTATATCGTCTTCCTTCACGATCTTATTGCCCACTCGGAGTCGCCAGGTCCGTCCATCGTGCTGGGCCGGAGGAGAAGTTTTGTCTTGAACCACAAACTGCATTTTCTTTCCGTCCGGACCTGGAATCCCGTAAAACAGAAGTGATCGCAGTTTTGCCCGCTGTTTCCCCTCCCGGGCCTTGGCTTCATCCATCTGGAAGGTAATGATAGACGCTTCATGTTGTAGATACAGCACGTCCAAGGAGGTGTGGCCATATTTTTTTTCGGCTTCGATCTGACGAGGAGTCAGGGCGGCTCTTTTTTCGCCCAGCAGGGCGATGGACTTCAAGGTGCCGTTGAAGTCCGTGATCATCTGAGTTACCGGCGCGGGCAAGTCGGCGAAAGTGGCCTTATAATTGTGCTGGTAACCGATGGCCCAGGAAATGATGGTGGTAATCACCACCGCCACCAGGACGTTTGGAATCTTCGGGTTGAGCCGCTTCAACACGTACATGATGCCGAAGGCGAAACCACCCATAATAAATGTAGGCCAGTGAGTGAAATTCATGGCCGCCTTGATTACTCGGATGATCGATTCATAATGATGCTCCGCACCATCCACTGAGACCCCAAACATCTTTTCTAACTGGGAGGTTGCGATGATGATGGCCGCAGCATTGGTAAAGCCGTTGACTACCGGATGAGAGAGGAAGTTAACTACCAGACCTAACTTCAGCACACCCAGAAGGAGTTGAATAACCCCAACCATAGCCGCCAATAAAATGGCATAGGCCACAAAGGCCTGGCTGCCCACCGTGGCCAGCGGCATAAGCGAGGCCGCAGTCATCAGTGACACCACAGCCACAGGACCGGTGGCCAGTTGTCGGCTGGAGCCGAACAGGGCGCCGATCATCGGCGGCAGAAACGCCGCATAGAGACCATAGTAAGCCGGCAGCCCAGCCAACTGGGCGTAAGCCATGGATTGAGGGATGAGGACCAACGCGACCGTGACTCCGGCGATGATGTCGGCCTGGAGCATTCTTTTGTCATACTTGTCAAACCAAGCTAGAAAAGGGAAGATTCTCGTGATCATCGGCTTTGCCACCTCTTTTGTTAAAAATTTCGGCTATTTTTAAACCTGGGCCAGCCTTTCCGGTCCGCCCGGGGCCGTTTCAATGGGGCGTAATTTAACACAAGGCGCATCGATGTCAAGAAAATATCAAAACATCGCCAGATAATGTGTCAGATTCTGAATCACGCCATATCTCGCCAAGGGTAAATGGCGAAAGAGCGCAGTCGCGAGGCTATGTTAAATCAATAAAATATATGTAATTTCATTAAGTTGTTATTAGTTTTTATTATGTTCACATTATTGAGCTGACTCAGCGCGGGGAGTAGCCTACGTCCGCTTAGTATTCGGCCATTAGTCTTGTGAGCTGGATCGACCGGCGGAAGAACGCCATCGTTGCCCAGTCACGCTTCACCTTGGAGACGGGCTGATTAGACCTGAAAGAAGGGGTAACAAAAAAAGAAAAAAAACTTCCTCCGAATTGCGAAATTGCTATACTACGGTCTGACAATCTGCTAAATTATTTTTTTTCAAGCGCCCTGAGGTCTTCTTCGTTGCGACTTTACTTACTGACTTCAGTGTGACTTTAACTGTGTTACGAGAATAATCTGGCCGATCATTTGGTGATGTGAAGAGTCTTCCCGGCTCAGGATGGAGAAACTTAAAGATGTCCAGGTCCGGCCGAATATCACTTCAAGTCATCAATCCTGATTTTGATCGAAAGGACGTCAGCATCTATGCCTGATAAGGGATGGTTTTCGTTTTTGTTCCGGGGGCTACTGGATATTCCTGAGGAGGGTAGATCCCACATCCGGTACCGGATTTTGCGCCGAAATATGTTTATCTTAATGGGGTTGGTCACTTTTGTCCCCCTCCTGGCCATGGCTGTGATCAACTTTGTCCAGTACCAGAGCGCCTTGGAAAAAGAGATCCTCAACCCCATGCGGACGATAGTCAGTAAGACTAAACACTCCTTTGAGCTTTTCTTGGCGGAGCGACTTTCGGCGGTGAGCTTCATTACGTTTGCTTATTCCTATGAAGAACTGGCTGACGAAAAAAAGCTTAATCAGATATTTAGTGTAATGAGACGGGAATTTGAAGGATTTATTGATTTAGGCCTAATTGATTCTAACGGTATTCAAGTAAGTTACGTTGGACCGTATGATTTGAAAAACAAAAATTATGACAAACAAATCTGGTTTCATGAAGTCCAGATCCGAAGTAGTTACGTCAGC
>JADFXK010000074.1 GCA_015233625.1 Deltaproteobacteria bacterium
GTTTCCTTTTAGGGGGATGCCCGAGTGGGCCCAATGGGTCGGTTCGATTCTGCCTTTGACCCATTATCTCCGGGTGGTTCGGGGTATTATTCTCAAAGGTAACGGCCTATCGGAGATATTGCCTCATTTGTGGCCGATCACTTTGTTTTTAGTGGTTGTTTTGACCATCGCCTTAAAACGATACCGCCAGACCTTAGACTGAGATTCTGCGAGCGCTGGTTACTTATCACTGGTCACTCGGCACCGATTATTTCTTCAAGGGAAGCGGCAATAAGCAACGAGAAACCAGGAACCAAGAATTATCATCACTTTACTTTTTGCGTTATTCAGGCTATCTTCAGGCTTCAATCTTACTCAGGTTCGTTGGCTCGTCGCGGTTTGGTATTGATAGGGGAACAACCAGATGGATAAGATGGTTAGATTAAAAAAAAGAGTATATGAAAAAATGGTTGATTATTCGCGTTACAATTTTTCCCAAGTTCAAAGCGACGCCTTCAAAGTTTTTTTTGAGATATCACAGGAAGTTCCCTCCCTAAACGACATGTACCGCATATCAGTGCTTATCCCCAAGTGTTTTTTTAATGTCGACTGCGCTTTGTATCTATCTTCAGAAGACGGCCAAGCCAGAAAAATTTGCGACATAAGCGAAGGCGTTATTTTGCCGGGCCAGGCCGAGGAAGACACGGTGATGATGTCTTCCTCGCCCGATGAACTCGATGTCTGCTTGCTTTTTCCTATCCGGGCCAATATGGCTCGGGCCGAGGTCTTTCCCTTTCCCATTGTGGACGGAGTATTCGGGATGCTGCGACTCTGTCCTTTGACTCAGTTGTCAGACCAAGACCTGTTTTATTTTGAGAAATACGCTAACCGCATCGGATACAATCTGCACAACCGGATTTTGGCTCGGAAGAATGCCGAACATATTAATTTTATTAAAAATCTGGTTAGCGATATCGGTCATAATGTGATTGTTCCCAACATGTTTTTTAAGGCCTACCTGAGACGATTGTGGGGTAAGATCAAAAAGAATATCGAAATTGAAAAGGAAACATGAAGCCGGATAATAGTATCGATGGCAGGAAGAAGAAAAAGGACATTTGGACGGCCTGAAGCTGATTTTTGGCCAAAGTGGAAAAGGTTAAACCCACGGCCAAACTGGCCCCAATAAACAACAAGGACGCGGAATACAGCAGGACCAGGCTTCCTTCTAAGGGCACCCGAAAAAGCACCCGAGCCGCCAATATGATCAAGCTCATCTGCAAATAGCCCACGACAACGTAAGGAATCAACTTCCCCAGCATCACTTCCAGAGGCCGCACCGGGGTGGTCAACAGGTTTTCCATCGTCCCTCGTTCCCGTTCTCGGGTCACGGCCAGGCTGGTGATGATGACCATGGTCATGGTCAGGACCACGCCCATCAAACCGGGCACGATATTGTACTGGGTGATGTTCTCCGGGTTGTACATGGGATGGATCCGGAGATCCACCGGAGTAAATCCGGGTCTGAGGTCGCCTAGGATCCCTTTCAGATCCCGTTCCAGAACTGGGCCGGCCAACAACCTGATGGCGGCCACGGCGTTGCTCACCGCGGCAGGATCCGAAGCATCCGCCTGAAGCAACAACACGGGTTTTTCTCCCCGGATTAGTTTCCGGGAAAAATCTACGGGGATATTAAGAACAAATTGGACCTGCCCCAGAGTCAAGAGCCGTTGCGCCTCGGTTTCATTGGTCAATTGCTTGACTAATTTGAAGTACAAACTGTTTTGGATGGCCGAGATAATCGACCGGGAAAAAGGACTGTTATCCGCCGTCAATACGGCCGTGGGTAGATTCTTCGGGTCGGAGTTAATGGCGAATCCAAACAGGATAAGCTGCATCAGCGGGATGCAGATCATCATGGCGAAGGTAACTCGATCACGACGCATCTGCCTGAATTCCTTTATAATCATCGCCACCAACCGCCGGGCGGAAAATATTCTGACGAGCGTCATCAATCCCCCCCGGCCCGGCTCATCAGACTGATAAAAACCTCTTCCAGACTGGTCGTGGTCCGGGTCCAGCGATATCCGGCCGCCATAAACGGCGTGATACTCTTTTCTAGGGTCTCGGCGTCCTTACCGCTGACATGAAGGGTATTGCCGAAAGGCACAATCTGGTCCCATGCGGGCAGCCCCTGCAGCCTCTCCTGCAAAGCATGGATGTTCCCCCCGTTAGCCAACCAGGTCGTCAAGTTTTCCCCAGCCACTACTTGCTCCGCGGTTCCGGAGGTGAGCAGATTACCGTAAGCGATATAAGCCAGTCGATGGCACCGCTCCGCCTCGTCCATATAATGGGTGCTGATCATCGAGGTAATCCCTTCACCGGCCAACTTGTGGACCTCTTCCCAAAATTCGCGCCGGGCCTTGGGATCAACCCCGGCGGTGGGCTCGTCGAGCAGCAATAATTTGGGCTGGTGGATCATACAGCAGGCCAGGGCCAGGCGTTGTTTCCATCCGCCGGACAGCGTCCCGGCCAGTTGATTGCTAAAGCGTTCCAATCTGATCCGTTCTATGGCCCGGTCCACGGCCTCCCGCCGCGACCGGATGCCGTAAAGGTTGGCGATAAAATCAAGATTCTCCTTTACCGTCAGGTCCTCGTACAGGCTGAACCGCTGGGCCATGTAGCCGACTTGAAACTTGATCTGAGTGCTTTCTCGGATGATGTCCCACCCCAGACATACTCCGGAGCCTCCATCCGGCCGAAGCAACCCGCACAACATGCGAATAGTTGTCGTTTTGCCGCTGCCATTGGGGCCGAGAAAGCCGTAAATCTCGCCCCGTTTGACTTTCAAAGACACGCCATTGACCACCGTCTTGTGGCCGAACCGCTTGACCAGTCCCTGGACATCTATGATTGTCGATTCATCGGTCATGTCTGGCCTTTCCGGGAAGACAAACGCACTTCCAGGGGTTGGCCCGGATGCAATTGATCGGCCTTGGCCGAATCAGGTTTGGCTTCGATCATAAACACCAGCTTGGACCTGGTCTCCCGGCTGTAAATCACCGGCGGAGTGTATTCCACCTGGGGAGAGATATAATTAATCGCAGCAGTTAGATCTTTCGGGCAACCATCACAGGTGAGGGCCAGGCCCTGGCCTAACTTGAGCGTCCCCAGCGCCGGTTCAGGGACAAAAAACCGCACCTTAAGATTGCCAGGAATTAATAAAGACACCACCGGCTTGCCGGTTTGAACCCATTCTTCCCTGGTGTAATAAGTGTCAAAGACCAGGCCCGCAGCCGTGGCCGACTGACTTTTTTGACGAAGGTTCCAGTCGGCCTGAGCCAGTGCCGCTTTCAAGGCCGCCACTTCAGCTTCAGCCGCCTTGATTTCATCGACCCGGGCGCCTAACCCGGCCGTTTCCAACTGGGCGGTCAAATCCTTAACCTGACCTTGATCAACCAGTAATTTAGCCTGGGCCCGATCAAAATCTTCCCTGGCGATGGTTCGTTGCTCGACCAGCCTTTTTCGCCGATCATATTCTGCTTGAGACAAGGCCCGGTTACTTCGGGCCTGACTCAGGCGAGCTCGAATAGCGGCCATTTCACTGGGGCGTAAACCTTTTGTCAAATTGGTCAGCCGGTCTTGGGCTTGTCTGAGCCGGTGACTCGCGGCTGCTTTGGCATCCACCTCAAGACTATCCTCGAGTTTGAAAAGCAAATCTCCGGCGGAGACTTGTTGCCCGCGATGCACGGCCAGATTACTCAGATACCCTGGCAGAGGCGAGGAAATGTAGGTATATTCCGCCTCGGCATAACCTTGAAAATAACCCGGCTCCGGCTCTCCCAGGTGACATCCGCCGATACTCAAAAGAAGGGCCAGGACCAACCCGGCGACTAGCACCATAACAAGCCATATTCTGATATCAAATCTGGTTGATTCCACAGACCGAGGTCGCCTCAAGTTTATTCTCATTTCACGGTAATAGATGATCGGTAAATTGAAGACATCGGAACTCAGCCTAGCCTTTGATCTCGAGCCTATCCAAAACATATCCGGTGAACTTGGTCTCTATCCCGCAATAAGGGTACGCCGGTCTTCTTTTGGTTTTATTCCGGTAAACCGGGGCCGGGTGCGGCGCCCCACTGTAAGGTGCGGCCGGAGTGGACATGATGACAATCGGCGCGGCAGGTTGGGAAGCGCCGCCGCGTATGGGGATGGAGCGTGGCCGTTCGATGGTGGAGCTGGTTGGCGCCGACGAGGCAGATGCGGCACCAGGAGGTGGGACTAACTTAATCGACGATGAACCGGGTGAGGAATGGGCCCCGGCCATGCCGCCGCTGCCGCAGCAAATTAAGACCATTAGGGCCAGTCCTGGAATAATCGCGGCGCCGTTTGTCATTGCGTCCCTCCTTCTCTGATGCCTGTAATCGTTAAAGGTGGATTTTGATATTATCACAGGGGCGACCGAAAGGCAATCGTTATTCATACACAATTTTAGGTCAATGGGTTACTTCGATTCTGCCCAGTTAGAGATCAGGCATCAGCAAACTAACCATGCTCGGCTGGGCCGCAACCAGGCTGTGGCCTATAAAAGGCGAAGAGGATTTGACTCAGGAGGTAGACAGACAGGCTGATGAGGTGAACAGCCATTTCATGTGGTTATATTGTGTGATGATGCTGACCTGCTTAGATGACAATTGTTAACCAAGTACCTCCCGAATGAGTTTGGCCAGGCGAGTCAGGTCGATTGGCTTCATTAGAAATCCTTTGATGCCGATTTCTTTAGCCTTCTCTTCGCTGGTGGCCTCACTGAATCCAGTGCAGAGAATCACCGGGATGTCGGGACGAAGGCGAATTAATTCTTTGGCCAGCTTATCTCCCGTCATCGTCGGCATAGCCATGTCCGTAACGACTAAATCAAAACCGTTCGGTTGCTCGATAAAGGCATCTAACGCCTCTAGGCTACCGGCTTTAGCCACTACTTTGTACCCCAACCGGGTCAACATCTTTTTCCCGGCATCCAGCAACCCCGGTTCATCATCTACCAGTAGGACCGTCTCAGATCCTCTTGGGATATCCTCAACGTAATCGCACTCTGGCTCAATCATTTTCTTGGCTATCGGGAGGATGATATTGAAGGTTGATCCTTTGCCCGGCTCACTGTAGACACTGACAGTTCCCCCGTGCCTCTTAACGATGCCGTGGACAATGGCCAGGCCCATACCGGTCCCTTTGCCTGTTTCTTTGGTGGTAAAAAAGGGATCGAAAATCTTGTCTATAATATTACTTTCTATGCCACGCCCCGTATCACTGACGGATAATTTAAGATAAGGTCCTGGAGTCAACTTGACATATTTGAAGAAACGGCCAACCAGGAAAGAGAACATGCCAAAAGGTATTTTAAATTCCTGGAAGGTGGCGATGTGGAGATTTCCTGGCCCTTTCCGGCCGGAGTCATCGGGACCACCCTGGAAAATCTGAAGGCGGCCGCGGCCGGGGAAAACTACGAATGGACCCAGATGTATCCCACCTTTGGCAAGATAGCCCGGGAAGAAGGCTTTGAAGCCGTGGCTCTGGCCTTTGAGGCTATTGTCGTGGCGGAGAAACAACATGCCAAAAGGTACGAAGATCTGATAGCTAATGTGGCATCGGGCAAGGTCTTTAAGAAAGACAGCGAAGTTGTCTGGCGTTGCCGCAACTGTGGTTATCTCCACAAAGGCACCGAAGCTCCCAAGAATTGCCCCGCCTGCGTCCATCCCCAGGATCATTTTGAACTTTTGGGAGAAAACTGGTAACCCCCAGCTACTTTCGGGGGCAGGTTTCCAGACGATGTCTATTCACGGCCGATCTCAGCCAGACGACTACACGGAATTGATTTAAGGCTATTCGCCAGGCAGATCCGCCTGATCCTAAAATCAGGAATGACACCCAACCTCAACGTAAAAGGAGATAAACTGATGGCTGAAAGACTGGAAGTTTACAAGTGTGAACTATGCGGAAATATCGTGGAAGTGCTACACGGGGCTGGTGGTGAATTGGTCTGTTGCGGTCAGCCTATGAATTTGCTTAAGGAAAACACGGTTGATGCATCCAAGGAAAAGCATGTCCCGGTGGTGGAAAAGATCAGCGGCGGCTTCAAAATTAAAGTGGGCGCCGTGGCTCATCCGATGGAAGAAAAGCATTACATCGAGTGGATAGAACTTATTGCCGATGGGAAGGCCTATCGCCAATTCTTGAGCCCCGGTCAAGCCCCGGAAGCTTCTTTCTTGATTGAAGCCAAGCAGGTTACCGGCAGAGCCTACTGCAATATTCATGGGTTATGGAAATCTTAACCTGGGCGACTCGGCCGCCGGCGCCTTTATTCCCGGCCAACCGGCTGGCCGCCGGCCTATCCTTCCCCCAGCTCCGGGTGTCTCTGAGGCCATTCAGATTACGGGCCGGACGCCAATAGTACTTTTTATATCTGCAGGGTGATCTCCGTCGACAGATGACCGGTTAAAATGTAGAATTACCAGGGTGTCCAGTAGGAGGCGGCATGACAATATTAGCCTGGAGTCCACAGTTAAGTGTTAGTGTCGCGCAATTCGACGATCAACACCAGAAGCTGATAAAATTGATTAATGACTTAGGATCGGCCATGAGTTCGGGCCAGGGCAGCCAGGTTATCTCCAAAACCTTGCGCGGCTTGATTGATTATACGACCACCCATTTTGCGGCCGAGGAAAAATTGTTGACGGCGCACGGGTATCCGGAATTCAGACAGCACAAAGCAGAACACGACGCCCTGGTCAAGCAGGTGCTGGAACTTCGCGACAAGCTCGAGAAGGGTAACATCACCGTGTCCATTGAGACAATGAATTTTCTAAGGCAATGGCTGTCTGATCACATCCTGAAAACCGATAAGAAGTATGGGCCGTTTCTCAATAGCAAAGGGATTTCATGAATCCCACCCCAGGCAGGTAGCTCGAATTTACACCCCCCACCCCGGCAACCAGATCCATATATTTTGATGAGGAGGACACATGGCTGACCCAAACACCATGTATCAATGCCAAACGGTAAATTGTGGCTACATCTATAACCCGGCCAAAGGTGACAAGAAAGGTAAAATTCCCAAAGACACGTCTTTTGAAGACCTGCCTGATGATTGGAAATGTCCCGTCTGCGGCGCCGGCAAGAAAATGTTTTCCTCTTGTGGCCTATGCAAATAGATAGATCAGAACGGCCAGCGACCAGTAGTTGTATATAGATAATATTATAGATTAAATTAACTTAATTACGACGGAGTGCTGCTTATGCTGCCGCGAATCCTTTTCCTTGGCCTTTGCGTTGTCTTTCTCTCCGCTCCGGCCTTTGGCGAACCAAAAGTGAGTTCGGACACGGCGGAGTGCCTGGCCTGCCATGTCAACTCAACCCCTGGAGTTGTCGCCGACTGGCAACGCAGCCGACACGCCCAGGTCACTCCGGATGAGGCGTTGAAGAAACCTGCTTTGGGCCGGCGGATTTCCGTCACCAAGGCGCCGGACAAACTCAATGCCACGGTGGTGGGATGTGCCGAGTGCCACGTCAGCAATTCCAAGAAGCACAAAGACGCCTTTGATCATAACGGGACTCAAGTCCATGTCGTGGTTACTCCGGAGGATTGCGCCGTCTGTCACCCCACGGAAATGACTCAATACGGCAAGAATCTCATGTCTCATGCCCACATCAATCTGGCGCGCAATCCGCTGTATCAGGATCTGGTTAAGACCATCAACGGTGTTCCCCATTTTAAGGATATGAAGGTGTCCGTCGAGGCTCCGGATGCTGAAACCAATGCCGAATCCTGCTACCATTGCCATGGAACAGTGATCGAGGTCACCGGGACCGTGACCAGGCAGACCAAAGATGGGGATATGGATTTTCCGGTCCTGTCCGGCTGGCCAAATCAGGGCGTCGGTCGGATCAACCCGGACGGGAGCCTGGGTTCTTGCACTTCCTGCCACGCCCGGCACCAGTTCTCCATCACCATGGCTCGGAAACCATATACCTGTTCCCAGTGTCATAAAGGTCCGGATGTTCCAGCTTATGCCGTCTATCAGGTCAGTAAACACGGGAATCTCTTTTCCTCCATGGGCAGTGAGTGGAATTTTAGCGCAGTCCCCTGGACTGTCGGTAAAGATTTTACCGCCCCGACCTGTGCCGCCTGTCATGTTAGCCTGCTAACCAATGGCAACCAGGAGACTATTGTGGAACGTACCCACCAGATGAATGATCGGAATTCATGGCGGCTGGTGGGGCTGGTCTATGCCCATGCCCATCCTCAATCTCCGGACACCAGTATTATCCGAAATAAAGCGGGCCTGCCCCTACCGACGGATCTGACGGGTGAACCAGCCGGAACTTATCTGATCAGTCCCGCGGAACAGTACGCTCGCCTCCGGGTGATGAAGAAAGTCTGCAACTCTTGTCACAGCCGGGGTTGGGTGGACAAACATTTCGACCGTCTGGACAATACCGTTGATAAGACAAATAAATCAACCCTGGCGGCGACTCAAATCTTGCTGACCGCCTGGGACCGAGGTGCGGCCACCGGGCCGGCTCAAGGGGACAGCATGTTCAATGAAGCCATAGAGAAAAAATGGGTAGAGCAATGGATGTTCTATGGCAACTCCACTCGTTTTGCCTCGGCCATGGCCGGCGCTGATTATGGCGTCTTCCAGCGGGGCCGATGGGACATGGCCAAAGACATCCAAGAAATGGTCGACTGGCTCAAATTCAAACTTAATGAAAAAAGCAATGTTGAGACACCAGGCAAACCAACCGGGACTAAATAACGATTACCAGCCGAGGAGGACGAAATGTCTAAGAAGAAATATTCAGTTAGGGCCGAGTGCCCCCAGTGCGCCTGCGGATCCACCAGTCACTTAACGCCGGAAGTTCTCAGGTCGAAATTCATAGGGGACGAAAAGGAAGTCGACGTCCTGTGCCCGATGTGCGGAGCAAAACACAAAGGGACGTTGGTTGAGGGCGAAGAAACGGAGCCAGGCGGCAAATGAAAGTACTCGGTATTTATGGCAGTCCCCGCAAAGGGGGTAATAGTGATCTGCTGCTGGACCGTGTTTTGGAGGGGGTTAAGTCGGCCGGGGCCGAAATTTCCACGGTCTATGCTCGAAATCTGAAAATGGCCGGGTGCCAGGAGTGTGGTGGGTGCGATAAGACGGGAGTGTGCGCCATAGATGACGACATGACCGGCGTTTACCCGCTGCTCCAGGAGGCTGATATTATTTTCTTGAGTACGCCGATTTTCTTTTACGCCGTGCCGGCTCAAGTTAAGGCCCTCATCGACCGCAGCCAGGCCATGTGGTCTAAGCGGAAACTGGCCAAGCCCATGAAGGAATGGTCAAATTACACCAGCGGTAAAGGTTACCTGATTGCCTGCGGCGCCACCAAGGGCAAGAACCTCTTCGAAGGGTTGGAACTGATGGCCAAATACTTCTTTGATGCCCTGGATATGTCCTATGAGGGAAGCCTGACTTTCAGACAAATCGAAGGCAGGGCGGCGATTCTGGCCCACCCCACGGCCATGGATGAGGCGTTTGAATTTGGCCGCCGCGCCGTGACCGGGAATAAGTAGTCCGGTCATCCTTGGGGCAGGGGGGCGGGTCTCCCTGATTCTGTTGCCGACCACCTGGACAGACTTTTTTGAACCAGATTTACAAGGAGAAAAAACATGCCCAAAGCCCTCGTCGTCTATGCCACCCGATCCGGCGAAACCAAGAAATTGGGTGAACTTATTGCCGAAGGAATGCGTTTTGCCGGGATCGACGTGACCGTCAGCGACGTCACCCAGGTCAAGAAAACCGCGGACCTTGAGGGCTATGACGCCTATGTCTTTGGCTCGGCTACATACCATGGTGAAATGATCAATCCGATGAAAACCATGCTGTTTTTGGCCGAGAAAGCTAATTTGGAAGGGAAAATCGGTGGGGCCTACGGCGCCTTTGGTTGGAGCGGTGAGGCCCCAGGCCGGATTTTCGACACGATGAAGTTTATCTTCAAAATGGATATGGTCGTCGATCCCATGAGATTAAAGTCCGCAGCCTTAGAAGGCGGGATGAAAATGTGCCATGATTACGGCAAGAGTATCGCCGGTAAACTGGCCGTCTGAGGCCCGCTCCGGTGATGGAACCATCTGCGGGGACGCGGCTAGACACTCTATACGCAAGCTGCCTCTTATACGGACTTGTCATCTGTCAACATTTGTCGCTCAACCAAAAGGAGACCAGAACAATGGACAAATACGTGTGCTCAATTTGTGGATATGTTTATGATCCGGCTATCGGTGACCCTGATAACGGCGTTCCGGCCGGCACCAAATTTGAAGCTCTTTCGGACGACTGGCATTGCCCTGTGTGCGGCGCGTCAAAAGATATGTTTGAGAAAGAGTAGGCAGGAAAACAAATGAGTTGCGAGTTGCGGGTTTCGTGTTTCGTGTTGCGAGTCAATGCCATTGATTTAAGAGGATGATTTTTTATTTAATGATAGCTCCTCAGAAGCCCCTTCAGGGCTTATCTTGAATTGACCATTTAAGAATCAATAACCCGCAACCCGCAACTCGTGACCCGCAACTCGTAACTGCCACCGATTGAAAGGAGAGTATCAAAATGATATATGGCTTTAATGCCGGTGAAGTTTTTCAAATGGCCATAGAGATCGAAGAAAACGGCAAGGTCTTTTATGATCAGGCCGGGCAGAAGATAACTGATCCCCAGGTTAAGGCGCTATTCGCCGCCCTGGCCCAGGAGGAGGTAACCCATAAGGCCAAATTCATATCTCTTAAAGATAAACTTCCGGCCGACGCCACCGGTCAGACGGTCTATGACCCGGAAAATGAAATCAACCAATATCTTAAGATGATGGCTGATCTAAACGTGTTCAGAACCGATAAGCGAGTAGCCGATCAGGTGGCCGGAATCAAGGGCGCAGCCGATGCTGTGCATCTGGCTATGCAATTTGAAAAGGATTCTATTGTCTTCTTTCTGACCATGCAAGACAGCACCGAAGAACCGCAGGGCCGGCAACTGATCGGCCAACTGGTCAAGGAAGAACAGCAGCACCTGAAACGATTGTCTATTCAACTGAAGAAGTTGGGCCATTGAGGAATATTGATCAGATCACCATCCGTCCCGCCCGAGAGGCCGACGCTGCCGGTATTGCCGCGATCACTCGGGAATTGGGATGGCTGCCGCACCAAGCAGGAGAGTCCTTCGACTGCACGGAGGAACGGGCCCGGCAGCAACTGGCTCTGGTCCAGACCGGAGACTGTCACATGGTAATGGTGGCGGAGACCGAGAGCGGCGAAATAGCCGGATTTGCCTCGTGGCACTGGCTGCCGTCTCTCGTGCTCGACGGACTGGAAGGTTATATGAGTGAGTTGTTCGTCCGGAAAGACGATAGGGGCCGGGGATTGGGGCGGGCTATTTTGGAAGCAATAAAGAGCCAAGCCCGTAGCCGGGGGTGCTCCCGGCTGATGTTGTTAAATGGACGTCACCGTGAATCCTATGTGAGAGGTTTTTATAAGAATAGCGGCTGGCTGGAACGTCCGGAGATAGCCAATTTTGTTTGCCCCCTGTCTAAAACTGAATGAGGATCGTCTGTCGGATTCCTTTTGGCTGGTTGCGGCCGGGCTGATGGCTGTTGTCCCGATCGGCGGACGCGTCAAACATAAACGGAGGAAATCGGATGAAACCGATTGAGATTAAGAAAGACATTTACTGGGTTGGGGCCATCGACTGGGATATCCGTGATTTTCACGGCTATTCTACGTACAAGGGCTCGACCTATAACGCTTATCTCATCATTGATGACAAGGTCACGCTGTTTGATACCGTGAAAAAGGGGTTTAAGAGTGACCTGCTGCACCGCATTTATAACATTATCGACCCGAAAAAAATTGATTATATCGTGGTCAACCATGTGGAAATGGACCATTCCGGATCTTTACCGGAGATCATTGACCTGGTGAAGCCGGAGAAGGTTTTTTGCTCGCCCATGGGGGAGAAAAACTTGTTGGATCATTTTCATCGGCCGGACTGGCCCTTTCAGGTGGTCAAGTCGGGTGACACGATCAATTTGGGCAAGCGGAACATCAATTTTCTGGAAACGCGGATGCTCCACTGGCCGGATAGCATGTTCTCCTATATCCCGGAAGAGTCCTTGCTTATCTCCAGTGACGCCTTTGGACATCATTGGGCCACCAGCGAGCGATTTGACGATGAAGTGGATGAGCCGGAGCTTTTTGCCCACTGTGCCAAGTATTACGCCAACATCCTGCTGCCCTATTCACCGCTGGTCCAGAAGCTCTTGGCCACCGTGACGCAACTGGGGATTAAGATTGATACCATTGCGCCAGACCACGGCGTGATCTGGCGGACTAATCCCGGGAAGATCATTGCGGCCTACGCGGCCTGGAGCCGGCAACTGGCCAAATCGAAGGCGATTATCGTCTATGACACCATGTGGCACAGTACTGAAAGTATGGCCAAGGCCGTGGCTGACGGGTTAGTGGAGGAAGGCGTAAGCGTCAAGTTGATGGACCTGCAAGTAAATCATCGGAGCGATGTGGTGACCGAGATGCTCGACGCCAAGGCCGTGATTTTCGGCTCGCCCACCCTGAACAACGGGATGATGCCGATGCTTAGTGATATGCTTTGTTATATAAAAGGCCTAAGGCCGACTGGCAAGATCGGTGCCGCCTTCGGATCCTATGGTTGGAGCGGCGAGGCCGTAGATCTGATCAACAAGAGAATGGAAGAGATCAAGATCGACGTGGTCGATCCCGGCGTCAAAGTCAAGTATGTCCCGGATCATGCCGCGTTACGACCTTGTGTCGAATTGGGCCGCAAGATGGGCAAAATGATTCAAGACGCGGTTTAACCGCCTCAGGCCGAGGTGGTCATTTACCAGCCCAGCCGGAAGTCCGGCCGACTCAAAGGGAGCAAATTGCAGGTCCAAGATCGCGGGAAGAGAATTAAATTTGAGATATTCCAGTTGCTTCAATCGCCTGATGTCGCGTCGGGCTTAGATGCGATAGCCCGGTTTCCCGCCCGGAAGGTCATTAATTCTCTCTTTTTGGCCCTGTGCAGCGGCGACGAGCAGGTCAAATGGCGGGCGGTTACGGCCATGGGCCGGGTGGTGGGACAACTGGCGGATGAAGACATGGAAGCCGCCCGAATGGTGATGCGTCGGTTCATGTGGAATCTGAATGATGAATCCGGTGGTATCGGCTGGGGCTGTGCTGAGGCAATGGGTGAAATCATGGCCGGCCAGGCCGGATTGGCCTCGGAATATGTCCACATGCTGTTATCTTACATTCAACCCGACGGAAACTACTTAGAACATCCGTTGCTTCGCCGGGGAGCCCTGTGGGGACTGGGTCGGTTGGCTCAGACCCGACCAGAACTGCTTCATCACTGGGAGGCCACCCGGCATATGATACCCTACCTGGAAGATGGGGATGCCCCGGCCCGCGGCCTGGCCGTCTGGTCTTTGGGCCTGCTTGGTGCTGGTCCGGTTCGGTCGAGAATTGAGGCTCTATTGTCGGATGACGCGGAGATACAGCTTTACCGTGATGGTCGCCTGATTTCTTGCCGGATTAGGGAGTTGGCCGCAGAGGCCTGGTCCAGTTTGTGAGGGTTGGGTGTTACGTGTTACGTGTTACGTGTTGCGTGTTACGGGTTGCGGGTTGCAGGAAGTCAAACCATGGTTAACCACGACTAACGTATTTAGGAGGTCAGACGCGATGATTCACGACAAAATGCAGCAGGCCATCAATGAACAGATCAATGCCGAGCTTGACTCCTCTTACCT
>JADFXK010000075.1 GCA_015233625.1 Deltaproteobacteria bacterium
CATATATTGTATAGCCTGTTATCGGAATATTGGAGCTATTGAGGGTCCAGATGCTCGCAGATCCGCCCGTTCCCGCCCAGAGCAGGGTTCTCGTTCCATCGGATGGGTTATAGCTGTAGCTGACGGGCGTCCAGCCGGCGTAAGGGCCGTATATTGTGCAGGCTGTTGAGGGAGCATTGGAGCTGGTGAGGGGCCAGATGCTGGCAGATCCGCCCGTTCCCGCCCAGAGCAGGGTTCTCGTTCCATCTGATGGATTATAGCTGTAGTTCACAGGTGACCAACCACTGAAAGGGCCGTATATCAGGTAGGTTGTCATAATATTGGAGCTGTCGAGAGTCCAGATGCTGGCAGATCCACCCGTTCCCGCCCAGATGAAATTAAACCCTGTGGGGGGGGCCGAGTTGGACGGCTCGACGATGATTGGATTCGACCCCAAGACCACCTGACCGGCATCCATCACCTGCTTGTTGCCATAGAGGTCGTAGACGGAAACCTGACCGGTCAGGCCGGCGGGGACACCCCCGGTTCCCCACAGGACATACACCTTTCCTCCAGGCCCGGTGAAGAGATATCGCCCATCACCCAGTTCCGCGGCCTGGGTGAACCCGGCGATTTGTGATTCCAGCAGCTTCAGACTGTAGGGAAACAACCGGACGATGGATGTCGTATGATTAGTCTGGTCGATCATGGCGCTCTGGCCGATGCCGCCGGAACCGCCGACCGTATCCGGGAAAAACTTCTGGACCCCGCGGGCGAATCCGTAGCAATAATATTTAATATACCAGGCCGCCTGAAATTCCTCAGTTTGAGTCGGTAGAGCATCGGGGCTGCCGGCATAGGTCCCGAACTCGGTGACCCAGATCGGTTTGACTTGCTGGTAGACAGTCATCAAGTTATTAAAAAAGTCCAGGTCCTTCTTGTAGGCCACCGTCATGTCGGCCAGGGCGCCGCTTCTTTCTAAATTATAGTGGATGTTCATGATGTCGAGGTAAGCCGCACCACCCTGGGCAAAGAAATTTTCCCAGAAGGTCTTGACGCTCTGGTACGGGTTCCCGTTCGCGTCGTAAACCTCCAGAGCGCCACCCAAGACTACCTGACAATCGGGGCAGGTGGCCTTAATGGAGGCATAGGCCGTTTGCAAGAGTTGAACATATTTGGTCGGGTTGTTGTTGTATCCACCGCAGGAGCTTTCCGGTTCGTTGGCGATTTCATAGTATTTAATGGGCAGGGTCAGGCCGGGCATGTCGTTTACCCCGTCGCCGTCGTACCGTTCCACCACGGAGGAGACGAATTCTCCGAAGTCCGTCAACGTACAGTAAGGATTAACACTTTGATATTGGAGATAATAGTAATCCCCGCCGTTAAAGAGATTGGTGCAGGCCGTAGACGGGCTGTATCCGCAGGCTCGTTGATCCCAGTCAGTAAACGGGGCGATCAGCCCGACCATCCGGACTCCTTGCGCCTGCGCCGCCTTGACCAGCACGTCGGTGGCCTCGAAGCGGTATGTTCCATTGGCCGTCTCGATCATGCCCCAGGGCAGGGTGACCGGATGCCGACCGTAGGACGCGCCCAGGGTTTTGGCCCAGGCGGCCCGGGTGGTTTCGACGCATTCCAATTGGGATTTGTCGGAATAGGCCGAATTGGAAAAGCGGTTCTGGTAATAGGCTTCGGCGCCGTTGGACATGACGTACGTTTTTCCATCGTAGGGGATATCCACAAGCGAGAAAGTGCCCATTCCACCCAGGTGACTGCCCTCCGAGAGGGTTAGGGTCAGGGATTTGAGCCAGGGGGCCACTTGCTGGGCGGTCGTAGAATCGGTCAGGCCGGCGATGGTGCAAGTGGTCGCGCCTGATATGTTGCGGTGGAAACCCGGACTGGCCACGGAATAGGCCGAGCCCAGGCCTGGAATGCTGCTACCGGTCAGGACGGTGGTAAAAGCTGAGTCGGCCAGAGGAGTGGTTAGGCTGGGATGGACGGCCCGCTTGATCACCGTGGTCGATCCGGAGGGGGAATGAACGTAAGTATAGTACTGTGCGGTGTCCGAGTCATAATATCCGGAAGGGACGGAGCCGATATTGCTCACCAACATGCCGTCGGGCAACCCGCTGATATTGGTATAGCTCCCCTGCAATTGATCGGACCACATGGCCTGAACCCCGCCGTTCTTGGCGATGTACAGGATATATCCGGAAGGTCCCTGGAAAACGTGGGGGTCGGAGGCGACCAGGAGGGAGGTGGTGCTGCCGCTGAGTTGGATCTCCGCCCGGTTACCTGCATCCACCGTGAACTGCGTGCCGTCGCTGCCGGTCACTTCAGTGGCGCTCCGAAAGATTTTGGTGCAAGTGCTCTGGCCGGCCTGACACTTGGCCGGATCTCCGCTGACATCAACAACTAGATAAAATAGGATGATTTTCCCATCAGCGTTAAGAAAGGGGCAGGGATCAACAAAATTATCGAGGGTACCGTCAGTGTGCCGGATCGTGACGGCCACTTTGGCCGCGTCCGTCCAGCCCGGAGTACTGATGTCGTAACGCCGGACATATCCGGGATTGTAGACGTAGATGGTGTTATTTCGGCGAATGAGATCGGGGACGCTGCCCTGGTAGGTGGTGTAATTGGGCAGGATCGTCCAGGAGACACCATCGTCAGATTGGCCCACATAGGTATAATGATTGACTGGATCGGTACAACTAGTGCAGGCGTGAAAGGCCATCAGGTATTTTTGATCAAGCCAGGTGGAGGATTGGGCCAAGCTCGGCCCAAACAGGATCGACAGAAGAACGGCGATAATATCGAATAAGATCGTCATGTTTGTTCCTCCAATGCCGCCATTTAGTCCAATGCTGTCCTTTTGGGTCCGGGGAGCGTTTAAGACAGGCTGTCTTGGGTGTTATTTTTGCTTGAGTGTATATGATACACAAGATTCCGTGACGTATCAAATTTTTTCTATCTGTGAGGTTGTTTTTATGCCACCACATCAACAGCCAGGGTCAGCGTGCCGGCAAGGGCGGGGCTTCCACCACGATTCTTGTCTATGACGAGGCCGGGTATCTTGGTGAATCTCCAGTCGAGAAAATGTTCGGCCGGCAGGTCGGCGCGAGCCTCCCGGCCCTGCGAACTCGCACCGAGGTCGATCTCATGGTCGGCGTTGAACTCTCCCATCCCAGGGCCGCCGGCAGGGCGACAGCCGGCTATTCGACCAGAGCGTCTTCAGAGTATCCGGTAGGGTTCATGATTGCGCTTCCTCATCAGAGTTTTCAAGAATACTGCGCCCTGCCGCCGTGGTACGGTACCGTTGTTTCGGGCTCCGAGGTTTGTCAGGGATTGTCATTTCAATGAGTCCGGCATTTATAAGTGGATTGATTACCTGGTCCCTGAACTTGGTCCTATTGGCTCGGCCGGCGATCGCTAATAATTCGCCTATTGCACTATCATATAAGCATTTATCAAGGATTCGAACTTGGTCCCTGCTTGGTCCCGACTTCCTGGGTGACTTCCAGGATAAGTTGCTCGCTCACGGTAGGAAGCGGCTGGAAAACAGCGGTAAAGAAGCCATCAGCGGAGAACTCGGGTTCGGGATACCCTTGCTCCCCGGCCCCTTCGCGCATCCGTCGAATGCCCGTGCCGTCCTCCTCGGCTCTGTTCTCCCGGCCCAGCGTACTCACTCCGTGGTCAAACTCATGATAAGCGTTGACTGTCTCCCATCCTAAGTGCCGCCAACAGGGCGATGGCCGGTTGTTCAACCAGGGCGTCTTCAGAGTAGTCTGTGGATGGGATCATTGTCGTGACCCCTTTTCCCGCTCCATAAGAACAGCGATCCCGGCGGGTGTTATGCGATAGCCTTGTTTTGAACTACGAGGTTTATCAGGGATGGTCATTTCGATCAGACCTGCATTCAAAGCCGGGAGCAAGAATGCTTGACGGAAATATTCTTCATCCTTCAGGCCGAGCGCCGACTGAAGATCCCGCCTGCTCATGTTGTCCTTGAGCAGACACAAAAGCCGGACTTCCGGGGTGACTTCCGGGGTGACTTCCGGGGTGACTTCCGGGGTGACTTCCGGGGTGACTGGCAGGGGACCTTGTTCGCTCACCACAGGAAGCGGCCGGAAAACCGCGGTAAAGAAACCATCCGCGGAAAACTCGGGTTCGGGTAGCCATACCCGACAGGTCGCCCTACCTCTAAGTGTCTGGGCTTCAATGACCAGACAAGAGCTGCCCATGGTCTGGGGTGGCGGATCAAAATGACTCCATCTTCTAATTACACTTGACCTGTATCTGTCACTTGCTGAATCTGGATCGCAGGTGCAATGCGAGTTCGTATTTCATTGTAAACGGCAATATCAACGCCTTCCCTTACTTCCAAAGAAACAGCCAATCCGTAGGCGACCGGTTTTTTGATTTTCTCCGCATCCTTACGGCAATTGACTTTGATCTCGATGACATCCCCATCGTTGAACGGTTCTGCTTGTTGGCCTTCGAAAACCTCATGCTGCACCGTGCCCCGCCTTACAGCCTGCCAATCAGCATCACTGCGATTAGGTGCCAACCCATTGTTATCCATTTTAAACCACAAGCTTGCCGTCCGATATCTTTGAGTACTCGCTGAAATGGGTGATAACCAAGCCAAGGTAACAGTCAGACGTCTCCACTCCCGCCGGGAGCCAAGAGAAGGGGGCAATGGTAAACGAAAAACGTGAGCTTTGCCATCCGAGAGCTGTCCAAAGCCCAGCAATGTCGCTCTTTGATCTGTGCAATCCAAGACACGGTCTACATGTGGCATGCCATACCCCATCCATCTGCTGACAAGACCACTTAGTTGGTGACCATTTTCAGGGGTTCGAAGCACCTTCGAGATTCGAGAGCCTATGTCGCCCCAAGCACAACCATGTACCAGCATGGCCTTCAATAGAGGCGCTTCATAGACGTGAGTATCAATCTCTGATGCCTGTTCTTCAAGAATCTGCTGCAACGAGTCGTAGCAGATGCCTGCCGCACGACTGATTAATGCGGTGGCATTACTTGTGCCACAACTGTAGGAAGTAGCGGTTAAATCACCAGCAAGGCTACCCGGTGAAGCAACCTTGTTCCCTGGAGGCGTCCGAAAAATGGCTGGTGTGATGCTGATTGGTTCCGATGGCAGTAAGGGCAGGCTGTACCATTGCTTGCCTCCGTTGAATATCACGTCTGGTTTGATTGAACGACGATACCCACTGCCGAAAGCCGAAACCGGGCTTGGCAGTAGTTGATCGAAGGGATCGATTCTGAATCCAGGATGAACCACTTGAGATTCATCCTGATGAACGGCACCTACCGTAAGACCATTGATTGTTTCCGCAGGTGAGAGCAGCCTTCTATGTCGAGCATCTCGATAAAGTGATTTGATGGTTGCAGCTTCTACTTTGTTGGGTTCCAAAGAATCAAATTCATCCCGAGAAATACCCAATGAGATAGCGGTTGAATGGTTTCCAGCGCTGACAACAAATAGAACGCCATACTTGACGCTCAACCAGTCGAGCAGCCTGGCGATAGGACTCATTGACTGAGTGAATTGTCTAGTTGGATCGCCAATGGACAAATTGATGACTTTGACTTGCGGGGCAATTGGATCTTCACCCTGCTCACCTTCAAGTATCCTCTTAACAGCCCTATGAATAAGATCAACGACAAGACGATCCTCCGGAAATCCTTCGGGGCGAGGTGCGTTCGGCCACGGAATTGGTTTCATGATTGGCCGGACATATAGGGGTCTGGCCAACGGAGCTTTTCTCTCATTGAGGTCGCTGTGGACAATAAGCGATGCCATTGATGTCCCATGTACACGCTCTGGTGCAGCGTAATCTGCTTCCCAGTTATCAGGGTCGTCAACTTCTATTCGCCCAGATAGCAAGCGATGATTAGCGAGTGGTACGCCGTCAAATAAGGCGATGACAGGCTCTCCAGTTGGCAGAGGCATCTCTTCAATCGCCGCTATTTCCACTTCGCCTTCTGGTGATTTGCCACCAACCACCATCTGACCAACAGGCCTGTAAAACATGACGTTTTCGCACCTAACCAGCTCGGTTGTGGGGTTCTCGGCTATAGAACGGATTGCATTGGCGGGTAATTCGGCCAACAGCCCATGGTAGGCGATACCTTCGATGACGGACTGGCTCAAGATACGCCCACCGGCCTGTTGAACGAGTTCAGCGACTTGATTGGCGCTGGATATCCGAAGCCCCGGACTTCCACGGAACCAAAGCTCCGCTTCAAATGGGATGACCCTATCACCGCTGTATCTAAGGTCCTCCTGCCAAATTTCAATTAGCCCGGTTTCCAGAAGTCGGTCCTGGACGTCCCACCGACGGATATTCTTAAGATGAAGAAAGACATTTCGAAATTTCGTAAGGCCTTGCCTAAACTTCATGTCTGGATCGCCCTGGTAACGTCCCCACAGAGAGAGCATCTCATCAAGCGCTCGCTGATTGGTCATGACTAGATATAGGCGTCCGCTCAGTTTCTTCTCCCGATTTGATTCATCATAAAAATCTTGGTCGGGAGCGATTTCGTCGCTCTCGAGTTCACCCATCCATTCAAGACCATCAATGCGTTTCACCGCATTGGCAAACTTATCGACACTGCCAACCGTCTCAATGACGAGAACCTGTTCAGGATCGGTGCCAGCCGTATTTTGCTGGACTTCAACTCTGCGGGCGTTGAATGTCTCTTGCAACTGGCGGAACATTGGCAAAAGCCGTTCACCTTGTCGTGAATGATTGGGTTTGTGAAAACGTTCGGATTGGGAAGGCATTTTCAATTTTGTGCGATCAGCCGTCTTAGGTTTTGGAAAAAGCAGTAGCGGGCGTTCAGACATTCATCACCTCCATCTCACCCTGTTGCGCCACAATTACTGATCTAACAGACCAGTTATGGAGAGTTTTGGACACTATATCCTTCATGTCGGCGTCTGGCTGTTCCAGTACATACTGGCGGAATACCGTGCTGCCAAATTCTTCGACTTCGGCAAAATTAGTTCCCAATAGCCTTTTAGCCAAGGTGCTGGGTGCATAGCCCAGAGGTATGTTGATCCTGTGTTCAAACCTTTCGAACCAATCGGTCAGGCCGGCACGAGTTGGGCCGGGCAAATTCATGCGAACCTGAAACCGTCGCCACACTGCGCGATCTAGCAGTTCAGCATGGTTGGTCGCTCCAATAACCATTACGTGGCTTGGCAGATTGTCGATCTGCATCAGCAGCGAGCTGACCACTCGCTTAATTTCGCCGGTTTCATGAAGGTCGCCACGCTCTTTACCAAGTGTTTCAAACTCATCAAAAAAAAGGACACATCTCCTGGTAGAGGCAAATTCAAACAGCTTCTTTAAACGAACGGCTGTTTCTCCCAAATATGTGCCGACCACGCTTTCATAACGAACCACCAGAAGCGGCACCATCAGTGCCTCAGCTATCGACTCGGCCAGGGATGTCTTGCCATTGCCGGGTGGACCTATGAGCAGAAGACGATTGCGAGGCTCCAGATTGTATGATCTGAGGAGATCCGTTCGGTGGTGTTCTTGAATCAGGCTCTGGCATATCTGCTGCACTTCCTCCGGCAGGATTAGATCCGATAGTTTTCGCTGTGGCATAATCTCATGAAACAGGTTACCCATGCGTTGATCGAGCATCGTTCCGCCATTAGTGGTTGGACGCTCAACCGTGGCTGTGTTCAGCAATTCTTCCAGCTTTTCGGCCAGCACCTTGTGCTGCTTAGATCGTTCTTCGGCAATGATCGCTTCAACGACCTTTCTAAATGTGGCCTTGTCGCCCCGTATTCCGGATTGAACAAGGCGAACCAAGAGGTCCGCTCTCGCCATTATTCGTCTCCCTTTATCGTCACCGTCTGATCATACCACATGAGCAATTTTTGGTCTTCTTATATGAGTTACCATGAATTTTGCGGGCCACGGCAATGATCGTGGCTTAGTCTCGCTCCTGCCACGCCTTCTGAAACCAGCTCGGACGACTTCTATTCTATACGATTCATTTTTCCCATGTCTCCAAAAAAGTATGTATCAGATACCACCACTAAAATTAAAATAGATATAGCATTCTTTAAATCCTGAGGCAAGCGATTTCCCTCTGGCCCATCGCCCCACCAGGACGGTGCGGCGTCTAAAATCGAGCCGTATTCCACAGCCAGTTCCAAACAAGTGGATTTAATGCTGGGCATCAACCGCATCTTGGATTATGCTGTTGCCGAACCTGTTCCCTCATACTCCAAATGAATTATAGGCAAGATGGCTATGTCGCAACCTCTGTCACAACATCTGATCCTGGCCACAGAGACGGCCAGGCTGCCCGAGAGACTCTCCAAGACCGGCTTTCATGCCTTTGAACATGGCAGTATCCTTGAAAATATAGAGAACGCCGGTCGTTGGCTTGGGCCTCGCGAGACGCTGGAAGGTTCTGGGACATTTCGACAGATCATCCCGTACATCGTTTTATGTGTCGGAGACAGGATAGTGAGCTACACCAGAGCTACGGCCGGCCAGGAACATCGCCTGCATGGGCGACTCTCCAGCGTTCGATACGACACATCTCGGCGTAGAAGTTGCGTTGAATGGGCTTTTAGAGGGGAATAAGCGCAATGAAATGGGTCCAGCTCAATTCTCGTATCAGCGATACGACAATCTGCTCGTCTGAAAAGACCCCGGCAAATTGGATCATGCGGCGTAAATTTTTCTCGCCGAAACCGACTCCATAGTCTCGAACCAATTCTTGCGACAGTGCGGCCAGAATTTGTTGTCCATATCCTGCCCGTTCACCTTTGAGAATCTCCTTGTTGATGCGTTTGCCGATTCGCCAGTAAAGCATGGTCAGGGCGGCGTTGACCGTAACCGCGACGCCTTGCCGGGTCTCCTCGATCATCCGGCGGAGGTCATCCTGAAGCGGAGGAGACGCAACCGGCGACATAGGTCCCTTATTTGCCTGATCACGTTTTCTTCTCGCCATCACTTTTCTTTCATGCTGTGCACTCTCACCCCGACCATTTCCCAAAGGAAAGAGTGCTTAGAGTTGCCTGGCTTAAATGTCAGCCTCCAGCAAGTTGGCCACATTCTCGGCAATGCGATCTTCCAGGTCCCGGGCCTCGGCGGCGAGGGTTTCCAGTTCCTCCAGCCGCTCTTTGAAGTCGAAGTCCTCCACGGCTTTGTTCTCCCGGCCCGGCGTACTCGCGCCGAGGTCAAACTCCTGATAGGCGTTGACGGTCTCCCATGCTAAGTGCCGCCAACAAGGCGATGGCCGATTGTCCAACCGGGGCGTCCTCGGAGTAGCCTGACAATTTCAGTCCCATAAAAGTTTTCCTTGACTTTGCAGTCCGCATCAATTATTATTAAATCAGCTCATTTACCATGTGTAAAAGGAGTTACGGAGCCGTCCTACTGGGCGGCTTCAGCCTTTCTATGGTCTGTTTTTCCAGTACGCCTCGTATTCTTTCCTAAGTTTTTGCCTGGTATGCTGTCTGGTTATCAAAAACGCGGTCCACGGCAGCAAAAAGTCCCCACGATCGGCAAGCACCACTACGTAATCTTCCTCTTCCAGCCAGATGTGGATTCGATCCTCTTTACGCTTGACAGATACCCAATACTTCACCTTCGGATCATTCTCGTGTTCGATTACCGGGTTCGGCCATCGTATTCGTTCGCATCGCCTGAAATCTGGAATACGATCTTCTTCCTCCTGACCCTCTGAGATCATGTGCCAGAAGGTTGCCTCTTTACCGTTATAGAGGGGATGCCGTTTAAGCCCCAGCCGCCGTCCCTGAAAGACCGGCTTGTTGTCGACAAAGTCTCGCTTGAACCACGCGTAGATGGCTGCCAGGTAGGCATCCCAGTCACCGCCGTGGTTGTTGAGCAGCACCAACGGGGGCAGCCACTCAGGTGTCCCGCTCATCTCAGAACCTCCGCTGCATGCCATCGAAAAAGATTGATTTTTTCCTCTCTCAGAAGCGTCGATTTGGTCAGAGCATATCCCGATCGTTTTTGCATCCTTTGGATCACTGCCATTTTCCCGGCGTTGCTCTGGAAACCTCGGTTCAAGTAACTGATTGCGCCAATCAAGAGGTCTGCAAGTTGTAACTGTTCAATCTCGTGGGAGCGGACTAACTGCAGGCGTTCGATCACCTGGCGGGAAAAGTCGTACATGTTGTTGCACAGCACATCTCTTAACTTGGCGATTTTCTCGGCGCCTCGCGTATCCTTGATATCCATGTAGATTCGATAACGCGCATCCGGTCTCAAAATAATCTTTAGCATGTCAAAATACATCTTGTAATACCAGATATCGTGATCCTGGCCCGGAAAAGCATCGTGATGCAATTTGGCTTTGTCCGGAACAATCAACGCTCGAAAGTGCAGATCGTCGTTGTCGAAAAAATAGTCGATCATGTCCAGATAGAAGTCTTGCTTGGCTGGGGAAACCTTGGTCCACTTCACCTCAAATGAGGCCGGCATAAGGTGCTTCTGCTTGAATTCCCGCAACCGCACAGCAATTTCCCGACGTTTTTCCAGCGGACACCAGATCGCACCCAACACCATCGCCTTCTGTCGGTCGTTCTCAAGATGGCAGGACTCGTCACAGTAAATATTGAAAATTTCGCTCATACCGTTGCCGCCGCTTTCGGATAACTCACCTATGTCCATAGATTGGAGACACTGATATAATTACAGGCCTGCGTTCTCACCTTTCCGATTTCTCCAAGAGAAGTATATATCAAACGCCACCATTAAAATTGCAATAGATATAGCATCCTTTGAATCCTGAGGCAAGCAATTTCCCCCTTTTCCCCGGGTCTCCGTCAGGACGGTACGCTACATCCACGATGGTCAAGTCAACTAATCAGCCTAACAAGAAAAAAGAGCAAGCCGGCTATGAGACTGGTCCCGGCCCGGCAGGGAAACGCCCAGAGGATGTGGTCTGATATCTCTTCAAGTCAACGAAAAAGGGAATATCACAAAGGTGGGGAGTAAAGAAGGGCAAAAAAAGGAAGGGCCGAGTGGCGCCGGAGAGGATTGCCCCCCCGGCGGCCAGGCATCTCTTAGTTTGGAGATATGGAGCTAAGTTTCCAGTACATGTTCTCAGGGTCGGCCGGATTGGCATAATAAGTCAAGGTCACCCGGTAGTTGGTTCCATTGTACGCCACACTCGAAAGGGTCATGTTGGCTCCCTGGTCCACCACGATGCACGTTGCCCCATCACCGCAGGTGCCTGATTTCACAGAGCCGGGCTCCAACTTCCAGTAACACCCCTGCGAATCGGCCGGATTAGTGTAATAGTCCAGGGTCAACTGATACTTGGCCCCGGAGTATTGGGCGCAATACACGGTTATCCGGGCTTCCGCGTCGAACGTGGCCACAGAATTCTGATTGTCACCCGAAATTGCGCCGTAAACGATGAGCTTGCCTTCGTCCACATAGTTCCAGCCGGCTTCATAAATGTTGATATCGGTGGTCCCGGCCGGCAGCGGTTCCACTTTAATGATGGTCGTCGTCCGGGTAGCATAACCGGAGTTGTGATCCCAATTGGCATTGTATGGCCAAACAACGGACTGATTCTTGGCCGTGGCGGATTGATCCGGCGGATTGGGACTTTTTTGCGGAGGCACCACCCGGTAGGGCCCATCTCCGTCCAAGACGTTACTACTATTCAATACTCCCTGTGTCAGATATGACTTGTCCCGTTTAATGGCCAGGATCATTCTTAATCCCCCGGAGACCACGATCGGGTCCTGGTCTTTTCGGCCCTGGCATGACGGCGCACTATAATCACACCAACCATCGGTAGGATTTAGGGATATATCAGCCTGGGCGTCATAACGAAACGCGGCCTGGGGATAGGTCCCTTTGACGTAGTAATCGGAAGGGTCACTATTAGGCTGGATAGAATGACCCATGGAATAACCATCGGGGGCGTAGACGGTGATTTTGGTCGCCGAACTCAGGATGCCGGCATGGTTCAGCAGGTCTTCCATAATGACCCCGGAATACTCGGCATAACTATCGAGCGATCGGCTGCCATCCAACAACAAGAACTGGGTATGCTGCGGCAAAGATTCCAACTGCGCCCTGGTGTAGACCCGAGATGGGGCGGTAATCTTGGTCGGGTCATCAGTGGGGTTGCCCGGATAGCGGATGGCCTGGATCTCGACCAGGTTGGAATAACCATCTTTGTCGGAATCGAGTCCTTCAATAGCCTTTAGGGCGGCCTGATTGCGGCCGTTCATCAGGTAGTCTTTCCCATACGGATTCAGCGTCTGAACAATGTTTCCGTGTCCGTCCAATCCATAAACACTATGGCAATACTGGCAACTCCCCAGAATCACCGTTTTCCCCTTACTATCCACGACATCGCCGCCGGTGTGACAAGTCGCACACGAATCCAGCTTGGTGCCTTTGACAAATGGATAGGTTGCCAGGAACCCCGCCGAGTCCTTTTCGCCTGGGTGATTATAAGCGGCCAGGGCGGCCTGCCCCGACCAGAATAGAACTACCAAAATCAAGAAACCAGGAACAGACCTTCTCACCTTTCCCTCCTTAAATGATTAGATTTTAATGTCATGATCATGAAAACCGTTTAATCCAAAGATTACGCAGATGAACGCAAATAAATTAGACCCACAGGCGTTGAGTCGTTCTTGTTCGTTTTCTAATTGGCGCAAATTTGTCCAATCTCCGGATTAAATGGCGGTTTTCGGGTTAAAACGCAAATTGAAACCGGCCGGTAAAGACGTCTTCCCGGTCGCTGTATAAGGCCGTGCCCATCAGGGCATCGCGCCCTACCAGTAACGGCTGGTCAAAATCGGTTCTGGTCACGTCCAGGATCAGCCGGGTGCAAGGGTCCAGCCACCAGTTCAGAGCGATGGTCACGGCCCTGGCCTCCTTGACGGAATCGCCCGCATTAACCAGGTTGTCATAGACTGAGTCATCGGCCAGGAAGACATCATAGCGAACGGCCAGCCCCAGGGCGCCCCAGCCACCCCGCCAAATGCTCTTCAAGGGCGAAATGGGCTGGAAGACACCATTCCGGAAACCGGGGCGTTCCCCCGTGATCATCCACAGCAGGGAGATGTAATAGTCCCGCAAATTGGTATCGAACTGGGCGGAACTCGTCTTGATATCCCGAAATATTACCTGAAAATACTCGCCCATCACGTCCACCGGTCCAGCCGCCCACGCTAGTTCCGCCCCCAGGCGAGTGCGGTCCTCCACGCTTCTGATTACATTGAATTTAGCCGATGAGGCCACGTTGAAGAAGGTGGTCAGGCCGGTGGTCTTGGCCGTAACGCTGACATTGTTTCGGTCGGCCCGGATGTAGGACAGCGATCCGCCCACCTGGAGATTATTCGCCAGCGGGATACCCCGGTTCTTGAACGGAGCCAGGACCAGTCTCCCGGTAAATTCAGGACTGTCCTGATCTCCCCCCACACTATCGTCTTCCCCGTCGCCATTGAACACTCCCAACCCGTAGATGATCCGGTCCTCCCAGCCGGTGCCGTGGATCATTAGCCCGACATCCCGGAGGGGAGTCAGGTAATAGCCCAGGGACCTCTCCGCAAAGACGATGTCCTTATCTTTGGTCATCTGGTCCAGGCTGAAGGGCTCTTTGAACTGGCCGATACGGAAGGACGCTGAGGGAAAGAGATGGGCGTCGACGTAGGCATCCAGCAGATTGCGGCTGCCGGCTCCCTGGAATTCATATTCGAATTTGTATTCAAAATGGCTCAGGGCCTGGCCGCCCACGACTAACCGGACGCGGCGGAGATCGAATTTGTTTTTGTGCGGATTT
>JADFXK010000076.1:0-2584 GCA_015233625.1 Deltaproteobacteria bacterium
ATGCCGCATCTGACACACGCCTCGCCGTTGATGGTATGTGGTGTCTTGGTCTCGCCGGTAATGCAGCTCTGGGGACAATTGCGGACGCATAAACCGCATCCGGTGCATTTGTCCGGGTCAATGGAATAAGTAATCAGGGATTTACAGACTCCGGCCGGGCATTTCTTATCTATGATATGGGCTAAGTACTCGTCTCTGAAATATCGAATGGTGGTCAGTACCGGATTGGGGGCGCTCCCGCCCAGGGCGCACAAGGCCCCATCTTTGATCGCCTCGCCCAGGCTTACCAGTTCATCAAGTTCTTCCACGGAGCCTTCTCCCCTGGAGAACCGGTCTAAGAATTCGACCATGCCTTTCAGTCCCAACCGGCAGGGGAGGCATTTGCCGCAAGATTCTTCCTCTAAGAAATGGAGAAAGTATCGGGCCACATCCACCACACAATCAGTGTCATCCATGACGATCATGCCGCCTGAACCCATCATGGAGCCAATTTTGATCAGAGAATCGAAATCCACTGCCACGTCTTTGAGGCTGTAAGGAATACATCCACCGGAAGGTCCCCCGGTTTGAACAGCTTTGAAGCGATCTTTGCCAGGCACTCCGCCGCCGATATCTTCCACAATCCGGGAGAGAGGCACACCCATCGGAACTTCTACCAGGCCGACGTTTTTGACTTTTCCGACCAGAGAAAACGCCTTGGTTCCGGGGCTGTTGGCCGGACCGATATGGGCATACCAGTCGCCCCCCTTGTCTATGATCACCGGCACGTTGGACCAGGTCTCCACATTGTTCAAAACCGTTGGCCGTCCCCACAAACCCCGTTCTACCGACCGGACATATTTGGCCCGCGGCTCTCCGGGTTTGCCTTCAATGGAACTGAATAGCGCGGTGGACTCACCGCAAACGAAAGCCCCGGCCCCTCGGTTGATTTGGACATCGAAATCAAAACCGGTCCCCAGAATATTTTGGCCCAGCATGCCCAACTCGCGAGCCTGGTCGATGGCTCTTTTCAGATTCTTAACCCCAATGGGATATTCCGTCCGGACATACAGGAAGCCCTGGTTGGCGCCCACTGCATAGGCCCCGATCAGCATTCCTTCTAAGACGGAATGGGGATCACCTTCCATAATCGCCCGGTCCATAAAGGCCCCTGGATCACCCTCGTCGCCATTGCATACTATGTAGACCATCCCAGGGCTTTTCTTGGCCGCATTGACGGCTGAGCGCCACTTTCGACCGGTGGGGAATCCGGCGCCACCTCGGCCCCGCAGTCCGGATAGCTCGAGTTCCTTTACCACATCTTCGGGTTTCATCGTGGAGAGAGCTTTGGCTGCCGCCATGTAAGCCCCGTTAATGATTGCATCCTCAAGCAGGATAGGATCAATCAAACCCAAATTCCGTGTGGCAATCTTCTGTTGCATGGCATAAAAGGGAATTTCCGAGGCTGTCTGATACTGGTTGCCGTTTTCACGGTATAACAACCGATCTACGACCAGACCTTTGACCAGAGTTTGCTCCACGATTTCCTCGACATCCTCGGGCTTCACCTGGGCATAAAAAAGACCCGAGGGATCCAGGTTAACCAGTGGGCCTAATTTGCAGAATCCATGACAACCCGTTTCCTTGATCAGAGGTTTGACATCTGCTTGCAGGCCTCTGTCTTTAATTGCCTTTTTGAAAGAACCCGCCACTTTGTCGGCCCCTTGGGCCAAACACCCGGGACCGAGGCAGACTCTGACCACCGGCCGACTGGAGTCTTGAGCTGCCATCAGTCGGTTTCTCAGCGTTATTAAATCTTCCGCCTTATTGACCCTATCCATATGAGATTCCTTTTCCCTTTAAATTTAAATCTTTTTCAGATATTTTCGGACGTCCCGCTGCGTCGCTCCACCGATATAGTCGTCATCAATCATTACCACCGGAGCTAAGGCACACGCCCCTAAACAGTTGACAGTATCCAACGAAAAACGCAGATCTTCGGTCGTATGACCCCGCTTAACGCTCAGATCTCGTTCCAGAGATTGCGCCAACCGCTCACTGCCTTTAAGGTGACAGGCCGTCCCGCAGCATACCCGGATTTCGTGCTCGCCTCTGGGTTCGAGGCTAAACGACTTGTAAAACGTGGCGACCGACCAGGCTTGGGTCAGCGGAACACCCACGTGGTCACAAATCAAGGTCATGTTTTCCGGGGCGATGTAGTTATACTCAGCCTGCACATCTTGCAGCAGGCTGATCAGATATCGGGGTTCGCCCGGATACCTATCCAAAATAGCGTCAATTTCCGTGGCCTTTTTCTTCACTGCTCATCCCCATAATTAGTGTTTCAGTTGTGTCACTGGTTGTTTAATAGTTATTCTGATTCTCCTTATAAGCAAATCTTGGGCCAATTTTTTATTATAATTAATAATCTGTATTTCCAATATGTTAAACATTTGGGCTGATGGCGGCGCGATTATTTCATGTCTCACGGCTGAAACAATGAAACGAAACGTAATATGCAACATGTTTGTTTTATAGGTAATAATAGCAAAATCAGTGAAACGTTCTATCGTAGCGCGACAAAATGTTTCATGTTTGAGGTGGA
>JADFXK010000076.1:2629-3130 GCA_015233625.1 Deltaproteobacteria bacterium
TGGTGAGATAAAATAAATGGCAAAACAGGCTAGTCTAACTGGTAGGTTTTCATCTTACGCCACAGAGAGCTTCGGCTCATACCCAAAAGGCGTGCGGCTTCTTCTCTTCGGCCGTGAGCGTTGGCCAGGGCTTTCTGGATGGCCAGTTTTTCATCCTCCCAGGCGGCTTCAGCCGAAAGGCCGGGTTTGGGGGCCGAGACTTTGGTCTTGGATTCGGTCAATACCGGTAAATGGGAAGAGGTAATAATCGGGCCCTTGACGAACACGAACGCGTATTCCAAAACATGCTCCAGCTCTCTGACGTTGCCCGGCCAGGGATACCTTTTAAACATATTCATCACCTTGGGGTCGATGCCCAGCACGTTTTTCTTATACTTGCGGTTGAATTTGGTGACAAAGTAGTCTATCAAAAGAGGGATGTCGCCATCTCTTTCGCGTAACGGCGGCAGAAACAGGGGAACAGTTCTCAAGCGGTAAAACAAATCCTCACGAAATCGGCCT
>JADFXK010000076.1:3169-13696 GCA_015233625.1 Deltaproteobacteria bacterium
CCTCATCGCCCAAATTCCGATTTGTGGCGGCAATTATCCGAGCCTCCATCGGAATGGTTCTGCCGCTCCCCACCCGTTCGAAGACCCGTTCTTCCAATACCCGAAGCAATTTGACCTGGATTTCCGGCTTTATTTCCCCGATCTCGTCTAAGAAGATGGTCCCGCCTCTGGCCAACTCGAATCTGCCCACTTTGTTATTTACCGCCCCGGTAAACGCGGCTTTAACGTGGCCGAACAGCTCGGACTCTAACAGTGTCTCGACCAGGGCGGAGCAATTTACGGCCGTAAAATGGCCGCGGGATCTGGTGGAATGATTATGAATCGCCTTGGCGAATAGTTCTTTTCCGGTTCCGGATTCGCCTTCTATAATGACCGTGGCGTCCGATGCGGCCACATCTGGAATAAGGGCCATGAGTTTGGAAAAGGCCGGACTCTGTCCGATGATCTTAATTTGATGATTTTGATCGCATTCATAAATGTCGCAAGGCTTTTCGGTCAGGGATAACGGCCTGAAAGTTTCTATGGCCCCTTCCACCGTTCCCTTTTCGTTTTTGATAACAGAGGTGTTAACCAGAATCGAGACCCTTTGGCCCCCTTTGTCTAATATCCTGACGTCTTGGTCCATCCGAATAATTCCGGTCTCCATGGTCACCCGCAGGGGACAATCGCTTTGACAAAGGTCACTTCGAAAAATATCCCAGCAGAATTTTCCCAGCACATCATCGGGCTTGAATCCAGTGATCTCCTGGGCCCGCCGGTTAAAAGAAGTTATCCGCCAGTGGGTGTTGATGGTAAACACGCCTTCAGCCAGGTTCTCAATTAGCGCCCCTTCTTCCATTTGAATGATTTGTCTGGGCATATCCGATTTCTGTCGGGTTTTCGTATTATCCCTGAAGGTGAAGACCACGCCGATAATTTGATCATTTGAATCAAACAAAGGAGTTACGGAATAGACTAATGACACCTGGAGACCGAAACCGCAGGATATTCTTGTGACCAGGCCCGAACTGGACGATCCTTTATTTAGTCCTTCGTTTAAAGCCTGGACCATCTGGGGCCGATACTGGTCAACTATCAATCTATTTAAATCAATGAGTTGCCCTCGAACAAGTTTCATTTGCAGCAAGCGCTCCGCCTGAAGGTTGGCGGACATAATCCGACCGCCGGGGGCTATGATCAAAACGCCGTCTCCTTCAGGCAGGTCATCGAAATCATTTTCTTCAATCGGGCTAGCTGGAAGATCCTCTCCGACCATATGTGTTCACTCCGTTTTTCTTAAAATCATCATCGGTTAAGAGGGAGCAGACATTCCAAGATATCTTCCGGACTGTCTCTTCCGACAGGCTCGCAATCAAGATTTGACACCCTTCTTTATAGCCTCGATGCTCGGCCAGGTCCACCAAAGCCTTAATTTGTTTTTGAGCCAGGGGATCATTCTTCACATAGGCTTCTTCATAAAGCTGACAGAGACTGTTGACCCGGTTAACTGAACACCTTCTACATGTGGCGTCTTGCGGCATATAGTTACCCCTCAATCAGTTCTAATCGTTGTAATAATCATCCGCCATTCCCGGACCAGGATGGCCGCCGAGTTACACTTTTCGGTATGCAGGGTGATGCGCTCAATTCTTGTTCTGAGTAAAATCGTTCTGTTTAACTATAGATTCTTTGGGTGGACTAGTCATCTGTCGAACCGGCCTGGCACGAGGATAACCACCTTCTCCCAGCATAATATATCAATATACCACAAATGAGGCAGCAATGCTATGTTTAATGACGACAAATAATAGAGGTATTTTTTACGATCGGAGAGGCAGCGAGGACGGCTAGCCTGACGCCGTTCCTGCTCTCCCTTTACCGGCGTTTAGGGGCTGGGGGGAGTCCGGGGCGATTGGTGGAGATATCCGTGATCCTGATTCCGGCTTGGGTCGGGTCATTCGGGGAGGTCGCGCGAGCATCGGAGCCGGCATCCGGCGGTGCGCTGACCGCAGTACCAGCCTCCCGACCTCCGCATTCGACGTCCGGGGCTTCCGGGCGGTGTCAGGTCAACCTTAGAGGGGCGGAGCGGCGAGCGTATTGGTCGTGGCGGTGATGACGGCGCTGGCCTGAACGGTGATGACCTTGATTATACTCTGATCAGAACCTCTGACCCTGGATCTCCTGGGCCGGGCCATCGTCCTGGAGTCCAAAAATAAGGCCGCGGGCAAGCGTCGATCTGGGTCGGGAAAAAAGACTACCCACGTGACTGGTTCCCTGTTCGTCGATCAACGCCCATCCGCGGCCGAACTGCTTTCACCTTATGAATGACAGTGACCCTTGGCGCCGGAGCAGGTATGCTCCTGGCCGAATGCCGGCAACTGCCCTGAAATAAAACTCTCCAAAGCTTGCTTGACGGTGCTTTGAACTGGATTCAGGTGGACCCGAACGCCCACCGACTGGAGTCCCATAAAGGGGCGCATTCCCATGCCGGCCGCAATTAGGGCCTGGACCTGGTTGTCAGCCAGATAATTCACCGGAGCCATACAACCGCCTTCAGCGTGGGGAATTCCGTTAACAATGGCCACATCGTTAACCTGCCGGTCGTCAATGGTGACGATGGTATAGCAATCACAGTGCCCGAAATGGGCGCTCATGGTGGCGTCTAGCCCACCGGGAAAATCTGATGGAACAGCGACTTTGATAGACATACTCTTTAATCCTCCGGGTTTAAACACGGCGTCTCCTGAAAACTCGACAGCCGAAATGAAACTAGCGAGCGACGATGCCCGTAGTATATTATAAGGTAGTGTCAGCTTGATCTTGGGGTGATCCTAAGTAACGATAACCATCGTTTATTCCCCGACTTATTTCGAGGTTGTGGCGATCATGCGTTGCTTTCTCGATCAGGCCGCAAAGACAAAGCTGTCGTTTATGACTTTCCGCAACAACTCCCTGGACCGGAACAATTGGAGTGTCCCGGCGCTGAGCCGCAGCAAGAGTGGTCGTTTGGGCCGGGGAGACGGTCACGGTGAGGCCCAGACCGCGTGGAATGGGCGGCCATCAGCCTCTTGAGATTATGGCTGCCGCAGGCCGCACAATGAGGCTTTTCGGCCAGCGATACGATCAGGACTTCGGTGAGTTTCCCGCAATCTAAGCATTGATAATCAAATAACGGCATGTTAACCTCTAAATGTGTTGTGTTTATGGTTATGGTTGTGGATGCTTTTTTCCGGCGTCTTGATCGACGGTCGGATGCGGCTTATCTAAGGCAGCATTTCCCACCCGTTCGATGGCAAACCCCGCCGCAAACAAGAGTATGTGGAGTTATCTGGTCCGTCAGAAACACGGCCATGACTTCATCTAGCTCGCCACTGACAAATGAGACCATTTTAAGTCCGTTTGAAGTCAAAAACCTGGCCAGCCGATTTTCGATCCCGCCACAAATTAGTAAATCCAGGTTCATGGCCAGGATTTGGCTGGTTCTGTCTGGAACCAGCATGCCACTCCATGAATAATCCTGCCGGGATATAACGGTCCTATCCTCAATCGTAAATACGGCTAAATTGGGCGCATAGTCAAACCAGGGCGAAACACGATCATGAAATAGGGTCACGGCCACTCTCACGCCAGACTTCCTCCAGAGTTTCAAGGAATCAAGTTGGGCTACTTAATTTCTTATGCAGCAATTTCTGAGCCAATCTGGTGAAATGGGGAAATATTTCTGTCACCAGGCCGAAATCCTCCCGGAAACAATCCCCTAGTCGTTTCTGATCAGGCCCGGTCGTCACTGGATAGCCATTTGAAACAACCAGCCACCTCGTCCCCTCAAGAAGAAACACTCATGCCCGTTCGCGGTCTAATCTGAGCAGGTGAACCAAAGGGAGCATTGATTACGGGCAGGATTCTGGATAGGAGTCAAGACCAGAAAAGCGGTTACCAGGCAGGATCAGACGCTGCCTTGATGTTCATTCTTGAAACATAGCCTGAAACATGTTCCAACTTGAAACAATCATTGAAACGTGTGCCTGCCCTGGTCAGTCCTATCCATCATTGTGGGCGGAGGGTAATCCGGCCAACTTCATCCGACGCCACAAGGTGGTGCGGGACAGACCTAATTCCTTGGCGGCCGCGGCCCGATTGTTCCCGTGCCGTTTCAAGGCCTGGATCATCAGTTCTTGTTCTTTGGCCCGGAGGCTGCCGGATGGCTCGCCGGGAGTGGCTGGATAACCGGAACCACCTTGTTGGACCTCCGGCGGCAGATGCTCCGGTTGAATCATTTGATTTCGGCATAGGATAAAGGCATATTCAATAATGTTCAGCAGTTCTCTGACATTCCCGGGAAATTGGTAAGCCATGAGCAGGTTGAGTGATTCGGGGGTCAGTGATTCAATGGACCTGTTTTTTGAGAGATTATAACGATTGATAAAGTAATCGGCCAACAGCGGAATATCTTCTCGGCGGTCTCGCAGTGGCGGGATGAACATCCGGGCCACATTTAGCCGATAGAACAGGTCTTCCCGAAAGGTGCCGGCCAGCATCATCTTCTTCAGGTTTCTATGAGTGGCGGCGATAAATCGAATATCGGCTTTAATGGGTTTGACAGCGCCCAGCGGGGTATATTCACTCTGGTCCAGGACGCGAAGTAATTTGACCTGTAAGGCCGGAGACATTTCTCCGATCTCATCCAGGAACAACGTCCCGCCTTCTGCCGCGGCTAATCGGCCGGGATGATCCCGTCTGGCGTCGGTGAATGCCCCTTTGACATAGCCAAATAGCTCGGATTCCAGCAGCGTCTCCGGCAAAGCGCCGCAATTGACCACCACCACCGGCCCGGTTGACCGATGGCTCAGGCGATGGACAGCTTTAGCAAATAATTCCTTACCGACCCCGCTTTCGCCTTCAATAAGCACATTGCTATCACTTTCGGCCACGTCTTTAAGGAAGTCCAGGCTACGTCTTAAGGCTGGGGAAGCGCCGATGATGCCGTGCCGAGGAAACCATTCTTGAACATGATCATTTAGTTTCTTAAGCCCGGAAATATCCTGAAATGTCTCGACGCCGCCGATAATCTGGTCTTGATCGTCTCTAAGGGCCGAGGCCCTAATGAGAATGGGAATCTTTTCACCGGCGTTGGTCAAAATTTCCACCGCCCGGTCCATAATCCGGCGGCCGGTAGTGATACTCTCTTCCAGAGCACAATCCAACTGGCAAATAGAAGACCTGAATATATCATAACATTTTTGCCCGATGGCCACATCACGGGGAATGCCGGTGATCTCTTCGGCCACCCGGTTGAACGTGGTAATGGTTTTATCCGGGGTGATAGTGAAGACACCCTCACAGATATTATCCAGGATGAGTTCGGCTAAGGGCTGATTATTCTTTTCTTCTGAGATATTCATGGGGTCAACGCGTCGGGCTAACAGGATGATTTGTAGGACCAGACCGGGCCGGCTTTCGTCGGCAGACTATGATTTATGAAAGATACAACCTAAAGGCGCAGGTGTCAATGTGGGTGGACAGGTACACGCTGCTTTAAACTCTAATCCCCTAGAGTTGTTGATGGTCATATCGGAAACGCCATCCTGGTCATTAGGACCCAGCCGGTCTCATCTAATTCATCCCGTTTTGTTCACACGCTCATTTTTCGGTTGACTAATATTCCATTCCTCCTCATAATAGTGCTAAAAGGTATATTTAGAGAGGGGATGGCCTATCTCAGCCTGGATATAATTCACCCTAGGGCCATATGCGGAAACATAACGAGAATCAGGCATAAACCTCGCCCTTATCCCGGCAACGAATGCCCAACTCCCCTCCACCAATATGATAATTTGGCCTAAGATGAGGTGACAATGAAGACCAAAGATCAACTTATTGAAGACATTAAGAAGAATGTCAGTAACGAGGAAGACAGAATAATCCTACTAAACGTAATAGAATTGCTTGACCAACAGGGCCACCCGATGGTCCTGTCACGCATGGACGCCCTGTTCAAAATGTCTCCAGGTAGAACCCACAATATGATTAAGGGCCGGAAGGGACTAGGCGACATGCTGGCCCAGAGGTTTGCCGAGACCTTAGGCGTGACCTTAAGGGAGCTAAAGGGATGGCCTGCAGACAGCCGGGCCGTAAATAAATCCGGCCATGACTTCCATGAAGATGCCGACAGTTACTACTATGTCCCGCTGGCCAAGGCCTTTCTTTCGGCCGGCGGCGGGGCCTTGGTTTTGGAAGAAGGCGTAGAAAGAGAACGTTTTGCTTTTCGGCGGCCCTGGATGAACTCCAAAATATCGGCGCCGTCTAAGGCTTTTCTGATGCCGGTCAGAGGTGACAGCATGTATCCGACCATCCAGCACGGCGACGTTGTTTTGATTGATCCTGGAGATACGCGGGTCAGGGACCGGAGATCCATATTTGGGATCAGGGTGGACGACATGATCTCGGTCAAGCGGCTGGTGCTGTTGCCAAACAATGTCTTGCGCATCATCAGCGATAATTATGACGCGGCCAACGGCCGGACTGATTTCCCGCCGATCGAGGTGCCGGCAGAGGATGTTCATATATTTGGACGTGTTGCCTGGTTAGGACGGGATATGTGAATATTTAGTCCATACAGATATATTTTTGTTTGATTTATGTTGCTAAATGGAGTATAAAGAGCCGAATCATTGAGGCCCGATTGGGCGCAAGCAGTTTAGACCTGGTTCACTAAGTCTGATAATCTTGAACCGCGCAGAAGGGAGAAGGACATGAAACTCCGTTACGCAACAAATGATATGATGAAAGAATACCGGGATGTCCAGGGGCAGCGACGCTTTGAATTCTTGATTTATGGCTTTATCGGAGGCAGCATATCCGGGGTTATCTTGATAACCGCCATCTTCACGTTTTTCTCCGGCGGGTTGCGCTAGGGGCGCGCCTGTAATTAAAGGGGGGAACCAGGCTTGTCCACGCTGGCTGTTTTTCCTTGACTTTTGGGAATAGTTTCAGGTAAGATAGCGTCTTTGGGTGATATGTTAAACTTTCTTAACCCACATCAGGAGGTGTATACATGAAGGCAAGAATCACTACCCTATTAATCGGGACCCTATTTCTATTCATTGCTTCCATTACGGTCTGCAGTCCAGCCTTTGCCGGAAATGCGTATGACACCCAATGGATAGCCAAGTGCCTGATGGATAATAAGGATCTTGGTCAACCGACTGAAGTGGTGCAGAAATACTGTGAGTGCATGAACAATAAAATGGACGATAACGAAAATCAATCCATTACTCAATGGGAAAAAACCCACGCGACGGAACGAAAAGAGTGTAGTGAAAAAGCCGGTTGGAAGTAAATCGGAATTCCTGTAAGTGGAACAATCGGAGGCGGAGGTTGCGCTCAATCTATTCTTGATCCAGCCAAGCAATAAATTATTCAGCAAGGTGGGAAAAAACTAATGCCTATCTGTTCAACCAGGGTCGGGCCTATCTGATTTTCGGCCAGCCTGGTTGCCTGGTTAGGAATGGGCTAGCGCCAAGCCGGGGCCGAACAAATTGGTCGCTCGAGTTGGCCTAGCTCAAGATCACCCCACCTCTTTCCAGGTTTCATTTGTCGCCCAAAAGTTCGCCAATCACCTTAATCAAATCATCCCTGAAAACTGGTTTTGCAATGGTCCGGTCGGCGCCAAGTGCGTTAGCCACAGCCAAATACGATTTCGGCGATACTCTCCCACCACCGGACATGGCAATGATTTTGATTCCCGGCATGGTTCTCCGCAACTCCATGATCAGTTCAATCCCTTCTTTGTTCGGCATGATTAGATCTGTAATCACTAAATCAACCGGTTCACACCCGACCAGTTTGATAGCCTTATTTCCATCGGAGGCTTCGCTGACTTCAAAGCCGTCTTTTCTCAGGCTGAAACAAAGCATTTCCCGAAAGTCTAGATCATCATCAACAACAAGAATTTTAGCCATCTGTCTTTTCCTTGTCTTTAAGAAGTTCCTTGATAATTTTTGATATCTTACCAGCTAACAGGGGCTTCATCACGACCGCTTTGATTCCATGTCGCTTGGCTATCTCCGAGGTTAAGCTAGCACTGTAGCCGGTACAGATGATGATGGGCAGATCTGGTCTAATATTCAATAGCTCCGTAGCTAATTCTATGCCTGTCATTTCCGGCATGGTCTGATCGCTTATGACCAAGTCAAATCCCTCAGGCTGGCTTCGGAAAGTCTCAAGTGCTGCAAGACTACTGGTAAATGATCTAACCTGGTAACCTAAATACTCTAAAATCAATTTTTCTGCATGAACCAAATCCCCCTCATCATCAACCAGGAGAATGTTCCCTTTTCCTTTGACTAAAGCACTATCAAAATTATCCTTAACGATCATGTTTTCAAATGTTTGAGGCAGGTAAAGGTTAAATTCAGTTCCTTGACCTGGTTGGCTCTGAACGGTAATGGCGCCTTTATAGCTCTTGACTATCCCATGAACGACAGATAAACCCAGACCAGTGCCTTCATCGGGTGCCTTTGTGGTAAAAAATGGGTTAAAAATATTGTCAATTGTCCTATGGTCTATACCTTTTCCGGTATCACTAACGGTTAGCTTTAAGTAAGGACCGGTTTTTAATTCTAAATGTTTAATAGGACCCTTAGCTGTTATTTCAGTTTGCTCTAACTTGACAATTAAACATCCGCCTTTATCCTGCATGGCATGCATGGCATTGATTCCCAGGTTCATAATAATCTGGTGAATCTGAGTCGGTTCAGCTAAAATTGTCCCATCCTCAGACGAAATATCCTGAACTATTTCTATCGTGGAAGGCAACGAAGCTCTCAGAAGCTTAAGAGATTCCTTGACAACAGAGCTTACCTTTAAAGGTTTCTTGAGCTGCTCGCCCTGTCGACTAAAGGTTAAGATTTGTTGGACCAGGTCCGATGCCCTCTTACCTCCTTTATATATTTGATCAAGCTCATACCGAAGTTCACCTTCGCGCGGCGCCTCGATCAAAGCCAGTTCTGTGTAGCCGATGATGCTACCCAAGATGTTATTGAAGTCATGGGCGATTCCACCCGCCAGCGTGCCAATGGCTTCCATTTTATGGACCTGGCGGAGTTGCGCCTCAATATGATTACGCTGAGTAATGTCTTGGGCAATTGACAATAGCCGTTTGATCCCGTTTATGCTTACTATTTCTGAGGCGTATAAGCAGGCAATGGATTTCTTATCCTTGGTGGTAAGAGAAAGTTCCATTTCCTCAACCCGCCCAAATTTGTTTAACACTTCAACTAATTTAATTCTATCTTCTCTTGAAATCCAGCCCAGTTCAATGGAAGTCTTGCCTATGGCCTCGTCCCTGCTAAATCCTGTAACTTCCAAGAATTTTTCATTAACATCAAGGTATCTGCCATCTTGAATATTGCTTATGGTCATCAAAAGAGGGGCGTATTTGAAGGTCTTGGCGAATTTTTCTTCGCTCTCTCGTAACGCCTCGTCGGTTTTAAGTTTGGCCAGGGCTATCGCCACATAGCCGACCAGATCTTCCAACAGGGCCACCTTTTCGGGGGTGAAGCGCCCCTGGGCTTTGTCATTGAACTGAAACAGCCCGAAGGTTTCGCCGTGCAGGCGGAGTGGAACCAATGCCACCGACTCATATCCTTCGCCGTTGCAGCGGTTGCGCGTTTTGGCTGGCCGGTCCGCTTTGGTCGTGCTAGCCAGCAGCCTGGTGTTGTATTCCAAATTAAATTGACCAATTTTTTCTAATTAAATTGGACTGGCCTATGGATTTCCACTTTATTTGGATTAGTAAAATGTTGTGTGGTTTGCTGGCGCTTTGTTTCAACCGATGCCGGGTGGGTATGTGCCAGCCCCCGATGGAAGCATTCAAGTCATCTTGGCCAGTGCTCTTGCGCGGCGGATGGTCCTATCCAAATAGTTGGTGATTCTTGGTTGCCCATGGTGATTTTGCCAGGATGTCCTTTCTTCTATGATGCGTCGGGAGATTTGTTCATCAGAATATCCTTTTCGTATCAGGGCTAAGGCATAGGAGAAATCGGTTGCCGATTCATTTCCCCGTTCGTAGTCCTGTCGGGTAATTTGTCCTTTGCCATGACACACGCCCCCACTTTGGGGTTGAAGGGAAAGGGATTCTGTAACCGTCCTTGATAGGTAGCTTTTTGGGATGGTTGCGCAATCTGACCAGTCAATCCAAATGAGCCGGGAGAGAGGATATTGACCATTCGCATCCCGGTATTTGTCTTTACGGTTGCGAAATCCAGGACATCGACCCCAGCGATTATTTGGATCAGCTCCGGGATCACTTTTTAGCTTTTTGAGCCAGGTCCGTTTTTCTATTAAAGTTAGGGGCCGGTGGCTACGAATCCAAACCTGGTAATTTTGCGGCGAGGTCTCTACAACCATTCGGCCCGGTTTCCATTTTTGATCGGGGTATTGATGGTGAGACAAGATCACCTGCCAACTCAGATCATCTGCCAAAAGATAGCAGGCATCATCCAGAGGTTTTATCAGAATGTGCCTGCCGTTAGCGTTTTCGGCTTT
>JADFXK010000077.1 GCA_015233625.1 Deltaproteobacteria bacterium
TGGTGCAGCCGAACGAATGGGTCTACCTGGTTGGAAGTCCAAAGAGTATCCAGCCCAAAGAAGTGACGATAAGCGCAGAAGAGGGCGTTTCTTTCAAAATAGAGTCTGATACCTCGACCATACCTGACAAGATTACGTACAAGATAGACACGGTTAAACCCAATCATGAATATAAACTAAGCGTTTCTCCGAAAACTGATCAGATTGGCCGTTACACCGGATACGTTGATCTTAAAACAGACAATCCAAAGAAGAAAGACATCCGAGTCCGGGTTACCCTGGACATCAAAGGTGAAATAGAGTACTTCCCGGCCATTATCAATTACGGCCTGCTTGATCTGAAACTAATGGCCGGCAAAAAGAATGAGCTCAAAAGAACCATCTTTATCTCTAAAACAACCGGTGACGGCCTAAAAATCTCCGGTTTTGAAATCGACAAGAATCTATTTGAAGCCAGCCTCAAGGAAGTGGAAAAAGAAAAGAAATATTCCCTTGAGTTGCTGACCAAGATCGAGAATCTGAAACCCGGAGAAACTAAAAAAGACATTATCATCACCACCAATTCGGCTTCGATGCCCAAAATTACAATTCCGGTAGTGATAAATGCCAAATAAGTTGTAACCGTTCCGGCCTCCATAGTTGGCTTTCAGTTAAAACAACATGTTGATAGATTTTTTTTCCAGCCGAGGCGGTGGGGCCAGAAGGATTAACTTTTGGTTTCCACTCCCTTTGCTGAACGCTACAAGCTGACTGCTCATCGCTTACAATGAGTTCCACCTGGAGATATCCCCCTTTCGCCTTGACAGATCAGAGGCGGCGGACATATGATTACCTGGTGCGTCACGCGGGAGTCACTAAATGCAATTGACAGATTTTTTTCAGTTTCATGCCCCCACAAAAATAGTCTATGGGCCGGGCCTGGCCAGGGACCTGGAAGCTGAGTTGAATGATTTGAAGGCTCGACGCATCTTTGTGATCACCGATAATCACGTCCAACAAATGGATTTCTATCAAGAAACCATTGATGGAATCAACCGGACCGGGGCCCAGGTAGTGGGCGTGTTCAGCGATGTCCCGGCTAACTCCGGTCTCAAAACCGTCAAACAAGGGGCGACCTTGGGGTCTGAGCTTGAAGCCGACTCCATCTTGGCCATCGGAGGCGGCAGCGTCATTGATACCGCAAAAGGTGTGAATGCGGAGATGTCCTTAGCCGGAGATCTGATGACCGACTTCTGCGGGACACACACCATGCCCCATCCGCTGAATCCATTGATCGTTATCCCCACCACCGCGGGAACCGGTAGCGAGGTGACCCTGGTGGCCGTGATCATGAACGAAGAAGAAAAGACCAAAATGGCCTTTGTGGACAGATATCTGGTGCCGAATTTGGCTGTCTTGGACCCCGAAGTGACTTTGTCCATGCCCCCCTACCTGACTGCGTCCACCGGCATGGATGCCATGGCTCATGCGGTAGAGGCATATTTGGGAGTCGACGCCTCTCCCTATTCCGATGCGCTGGCCTTGCAGGCGATGGTCATGATCCGGGACAATATCGTCAAAGCCTGTCAAGACGGACAAAACATCGAGGCCCGCGGGAACATGCTGGTGGCCAGTAATTTGGCCGGGGTAGCCTTTTCCCACTCCATGGTCGGGGTTGGTCACGGCATGGCTCATTCTTGTGGCGGCCTGTGCGGCGTCCCGCACGGAGTGGCCAATCATATTTTGCTCCCATACGCCATGCGCTACAACCTTAATGCTTGCGAAGACCGTTTGGGCGTGCTGGCGCGCCTCTTTTTCATTAAGGGGACGGGCTTAACCGGACGGGAATTGGCCGAAAAAGCCATTGATGCCGTTTTTGAGTTGCAGCGGGAACTGGCCAGGGGAGCCGGAATGCCCGTGCGGTTGTCCCAGGTCGGAGTCAAGGAGAAAGACCTCCCCGAAATCGCCACGGCTACGTTGTCCGACGGCACCTGCATCTATAATCCCAGGGAAGTTGTTTACGAAGAAGTGTTACAGTCGTTGAAAGAGGCATTTTGACTATTAGGAGCCGGCGTCACATGTTAATATTAAAAAGTAAACCGAATCCTTAGCGGGTCGGACTTCAAAAAGCCGGGGTCGGCGAAACCAGGGAGGAAAAAATGGCCGTTTTTGAGAATGCTGAAGTCTTGGAAAAAATATTGGGGGGATTCTTCCGGTTGCTGTCAGGCACTCCGGAAGTGGCCGACAAACTTATCAAAGCAAAACTTATTATCAAGTTTCATTACACCGAGCCGGACCTGACTCTGACGGTGGATTGCTCGGGAGACAAAGTGGAGATTTCAGCCAACGATGACACCAAGAAGCCGACGGTGGAAATGTTTATGAAAGCTGAAATCGCCCACAAGTTTTGGTATGGCAAGGTCAATCTAACGGCCGCCCTGGCTCGCCGCCAGATGACGGCTAAAGGACCCATCCCCAAAATCATGGCCCTGCTTCCGGCGATTAAACCCGCTTACGCCATATACCCGAAATATCTCGATGACAATGGATTTGAAAAATATAATATTCACAAGTAAATGATACGCCTTCTTGAACTTGGCACCGGGTTTTATCCGGATATGAGCAGTCTGGAAAGCATCTGCTTGAACGGCTAACTAATTAAGATAAGGAGACGCCGTTATAATGAGACTGGTAGAACTTGTTCCCAGACGACCACTGTAGCACAGGGAGAAAACCATGAGCGACGAGCCCCGCCCCAACGATCCCAAGCAACTGTCGGATGCGGTGGATCTTGGTGGTACCCAGAAAGACGATTTTGTAATACCCGAGGTCCTTCCTCTATTGGCGGTGCGCGATGTTGTCGTATTCTCTTATATGATTCTCCCGTTGTTTGTCGGCCGGGAATCTTCCATTAGCGCCGTTGAGGACGCCCTGAGCCGGGACCGGCTTATTTTTTTGAGTAGCCAGAGAGACGCCGTTGAAGATAATCCGGCCCCCAATCAGATCTATCAGATTGGGACCGTGGCCATGATTATGAGGATGCTCAAGTTACCCGATGGCCGGCTAAAAATTTTGGTCCAGGGTCTATCTAAAGGCCGCATCTTGGATTATGTCCAAGAGAAACCGTTTTACCGGGTCCATATAGACGTCCTTAAGGAATCTGATTTGGCCGATATTCCATTGGAAGTAGAGGCCCTTATGCGCACGGTGCGGGACCAAAGTGAAAAAATTTTGTCTATTCGAGGTATTCTGTCTCCCGATATTATGGCTATCCTCAATAGCGTCGAGGATCCGGGTCGGTTAGCCGACCTGGTGGCCTCCAATCTTCGGCTTAAGATAGAAGAAGCCCAAGGGATTCTGGAACTGCTTGATCCCGTGGAACGGCTCCGGCGGGTCAATGAATTCCTGGGCAAAGAGCTGGAAGTATCCACCATGCAGGCCAAGATCCAATCCGAGGCCAAGGAAGAAATGAGTCGTTCCCAGCGAGAATACTTTCTCCGGGAGCAACTGCGGGCGATCAAGAAAGAATTGGGTGACATCGATGAAAAAGCCGAGGAAGTAGGCGAACTCAGGGAAAAAATCGTCAAATCCAAGATGCCTCAAGAGGCCGAGAAGGAAGCCAATAAACAGCTCAGCCGGTTGGAGCAGATGCACCCCGACGCGGCCGAAGCATCCATGGTCCGCACCTACCTTGACTGGCTGGTGGAGGTGCCCTGGAGCAAAGGGACAAAAGATAAGCTCGACGTGAAGCGGGCCAAGCAAATTCTCGACGAAGATCATTACGACCTGGAAAAGGTTAAAGAACGAATTTTGGAGTACTTGAGTGTCCGCAAATTGAATAAGAACATGAAGGGACCAATATTGTGCTTCGTCGGACCACCGGGGGTAGGGAAGACCTCCCTGGGCCGGTCGATCGCTCGTTCTCTGGGACGAAAATTCACCCGTATCTCCTTGGGCGGCGTCCGAGACGAGGCGGAAATTCGCGGCCATCGCCGCACCTACATTGGCGCCTTGCCTGGCCGGATAATTCAAGGTTTAAAACAGGTGGGGTCAAACAATCCCGTTTTCATGATGGACGAGGTTGACAAAATCGGGATGGACTTCCGGGGCGATCCGGCCGCGGCCTTACTCGAAGTGTTGGATCCGGAACAAAACGTGGCTTTCAGTGACCATTACCTGAACCTGCCCTTTGACCTGTCTAAAGTCATGTTCATTACCACGGCCAACTTGATTGACCCCATCCCGTCAGCCCTCAAAGATAGGATGGAGATTATCAGCATCCCGGGGTACACCGACCGGGAGAAACTGACTATCGCCACCAGATACCTTATCCCGCGGCAGCTCAAAGAAAACGGCATTAATGACAAAATCCTATCCATTTCTCAGTCGAGCATCTTGCAGGCCATTAACGGCTATACCCGCGAGGCCGGCCTGCGCAATATAGAACGGGAAATTGCTGCCATTTGCCGGAAAGCCGCCCGTAAAGTGGCCGAAGGCGGCCAGGGGCCATATGTCATAACCGCGACCAATCTTCATAAATACCTTGGCGTTCCCAGATACTTACCAGAAGCCGAACAGGAGCATCACGAAATCGGCGTGGCCACCGGCCTGGCCTGGACTGAGGTCGGCGGTGAGGTCTTACATATTGAAGCCACCGTGGTTGCTGGTAAAGGTAAACTGATATTGACCGGCCACTTAGGCGACGTAATGAAAGAGTCGGCCCAGGCGGCCTTAAGCTATGCCAGATCTCGGGCCCATACCCTGGACCTCAAGCCCGACTTTTACGAAAATTTGGACTTGCATATCCATGTCCCAGCCGGCGCCATCCCCAAGGACGGACCTTCGGCCGGGGTGACCATGGCCACGGCCCTGATCTCGGCCCTGACCAAAATACCTTGCGATAAAGACCTGGCCATGACCGGCGAGATCACCCTGCGGGGCAAGGTTCTGCCCATCGGTGGTCTCAAAGAAAAGTCCCTGGCTGCCCTGCGGGCCGGGATCAAGACCGTCTTGGTGCCCGATAAAAATAGTAAAGATTTATCCGAGATCCCGCAATATATTCGACGGCAGATCAAATTTATCCCGGTCAATAACATGGACCAAATTCTGGAGCTGGCTCTGGTCAAGGCCGAGAGAATAAAGGAAGAAACGAATAATCCTTGAGGGAATCCCATATGAAAATTCTAGTCGTCGGCGGTGGCGGCCGGGAGCATGCCCTGGCCGAAAAGCTGGCCTATACCGAAAAAATGCACAAGGTCTTTGTGGCTCCAGGTAATCCCGGGACCCCTGAACGGGCCAAAAGTGTGCCCATCCAGGCCGATGACCTGGCCGGTTTACTTCAGTTTGCCCTGGAACAAGAGATTGATCTGACGGTCGTCGGGCCGGAAGCCCCTTTGACCATGGGTATTGTGGATCAGTTCACCGCCCATGGGCTTAAGATTTTCGGACCTAGCCGACAGGCTGCCGGCCTCGAGGGAAGCAAGATCCTGGCTAAAGAGATGATGGTCAAGTGTGGCGTCCCGACCGCCGGGTACCGCGCCTTTAGCGACTATCAGAGCGCCTTGGATTACTTAAAGACTCAGCCCCTGCCTGTTGTGGTTAAGGCCGATGGCCTGGCCGCCGGAAAGGGAGTCTTCGTGGCCGCCACTTTTGAGCAAGCGGTTGATGCCCTGGACGCCGTCATGATCCGGCGGGAATTTGGATCGGCCGGGGACCGGGTGATCATCGAAGATTGCCTTAAGGGTGAGGAAGTCTCTTTCCTGGTCTTCAGTGACGGGGAACATATCGTGCCCATGCCCACCTGCCAGGACCATAAGGCGATTTTTGACGGCGACCGCGGCCCCAACACCGGCGGAATGGGCGCTTACTCCCCGGCCCCGATAGTGGATGAGGCCATGGAGCAGCGCATTATGGACGAGATCATGCGGCCCGTTATCCAGGGTATGGCCGCAGCGGGGATCCCGTACAAAGGTGTCCTCTACGCCGGACTAATGATCCAGGACGGGCAACCTTATGTTCTGGAGTTCAATGTCAGGTTTGGCGATCCGGAGGCCCAGCCTTTGCTCATGCGGTTACAGAGCGATCTGTCGGACATATTGCTGGCCTGTATCGACGGTACGTTGGACCAGGTCGAGGTTAAGTGGGAGTGGCATTCAGCCGTGTGCGTGGTCATGGCCTCCAAAGGATACCCAGGATCATATGAAAAGGGTCACCCGATTGACGGGCTGAAGGGGGCGACCCGGTTTATCCCCAACGTCCGGATTTATCATGCCGGCACGGCGTTGAAGGATAATCAGGTGGTGACCAATGGCGGCCGGGTGCTGGGCGTCACTGCCTTGAGCAACAGTATTGAAAGCGCGCTGGAATACGCCTATGGCGTCGTGGATAAAATTTCCTGGCCGGGATGCTATTTCAGAAGCGACATCGGTGAAAAAGCCATCGCCAGGACCCAAAAGTCTCCCCAAGTCGCCATTTACATGGGAAGCGAATCCGACCTGAAGCTTCTCCAGCCAGCCCTAGAGATATTCCAGCGTTTCAGCATCCCGTATGAAATCACCGTGGCTTCGGCTCACCGGACCCCGGACCGAGTGACGCAACTAGCCGCCACGGCCCGTAGTCGGGGATTGGAAGTGATTATCGCCGCGGCCGGAGGCGCCGCCCACCTGGCTGGAGTTATCGCAGCCCAAACCGACCTGCCGGTCATCGGAATCCCCGTTGATTCTTCGCCTTTAAAAGGCCTGGATGCACTTTTATCCACCGTCCAGATGCCGCCTGGGGTTCCCGTGGCCACGGTTTCGGTGGGCTCCTGGGGAGCAGCCAACGCCGCCCTTCTGGCCGTCAGGATTATGGCCGCGAAAACGCCCAAATACTACCGTCGGCTTAGAAATTACAAAATAGAGCAGGCCCTGAAGATAGAAGAAGCCGCGGCCCGTCTGGCCCAATGACTAGTCAAGTGGTCAAACTGGACCCCGCCCAGCCCGATCCGAGTGCGGTGGCCCGCGTAGTAGAGACTCTCCGCCGCGGCGGTCTGGTCGCCCTGCCCACCGAGACTTACTACGGATTGGCGGCCGATGCCGCAAACGACGTCGCCTTGGGCAAGGTCTTTGAAGTCAAAGGTCGGGACCGGGGTAAGCCGTTGTTGTTGCTGCTCAGCCATCCCGGGATGTTGGCCGGGCTGGTGCCCGATATTCCTGAGGCGGCTCAAATTTTGATGGACCGGTTCTGGCCGGGCGGGTTGACCCTGGTCTTGCGCTCCGACCCTCGAGTCTCCAGGTTGGTCACTGGCGGCACTGGGACGGTGGCGGTCCGGGTGACGGGACACTCCCTGGCCCGGCAGATCATTGCCGCTTTGGGCCGACCGGTCACCGGGACTAGTGCTAATTTGGCCGGAGCCCCGCCTTGTGCTGATCCCCAGGGACTGCCGGTCGCACTGGGTGATTTGATTGACCTGGTGGTGGACGCAGGTCCCACCCTGGGCGGGAAACCATCCACCCTGGTTGATGTGACTACGGTTCCGCCTCGGTTGTTGCGTCCTGGAGTCATTTCTTTTTCTGATATTGACTCATTGGTCAAATTGATGGATGCCCCGGCTTGATGGCGAATATGTCCTCCCGCCAATGGATTATTGCTTGTTGCCGGTTGTCTTCAATAAGTGACCGGTAACCAGCAATCAGCGCCAGGCGAACTCAGAAGTGGAATTATAGGAGTGTCAAGAATAGCTTTCGCTACGCCCCCCTGCACCGAATTTGAGTGGCCTTTTTTGATACCCGTCATTGTGGTCTCATTTTTTTTTTGTTATACTCCCCCTGATCGTCATTAGTCCTCCTTAATCATGTCTACCCGTCAAACCTTGTGGCCGGGTCTATTCGGAAAAGTTGATTTGGCCGGCCCTCGACAGGGGGCCATGGGAAGTCCGCAACATGAATGTTTATGCTTTGTTACTAGCCGGGGGCCTGGGTGAGCGGATGGGTGCCGGCCGGCCTAAGCAGTTTCTCAAAATCGGCGGCGAGGAAATCATCTCCGGGACCATCCGTCAGTTTGTCAATAACCCCCGCATCAACGGCGTAGTGGTCGTCATTCACCAGGACTGGATCACACCCTTGTTGGAAGTCCTGGCCGCTTTCGGATTCAGCAAGATGTTGGGGGTAACCGTCGGTGGCGAGACACGCCAGGCCTCTTCCTACGCCGGCGTCCGGTTCCTGGATTGTCGCATCAGTGACGACGACCTGACGCTGGTGCATGATGTCGCCCGGCCGTTTGTTTCCCAGGCGCTGATTGACCGGACCATTGACGAGACGGCCATTCACGGCGTCACCAACGTGGTCGTCCCGGCCACCGACACTTTGATCCAGGGTAAGGATGGATTCTTGACCGGACTGGTCGACCGCAAGGAAATTTTCAACGTCCAAACACCCCAGGGATTTCGTTTTGGGATTCTTAAGGAAGCCCACTCTCGGGCCGCCGCCGAAGGCTCAAACTCGGCCACGGATGACGTGCAACTGGCTTTCCGCCTGGGCTATTCCGTAAAGCTGGTGTCTGGAGACTATCGGAATATAAAGATTACCACCATGGCTGACTTAGCCGTGGCGGAAGCGATTGCTCGTGACTTTGACACTGCTTGAGGACGCCTTGGCACCGGAACCGAATTGGGGAAATCCAGACCGAAGAAGGCTCGTTTGAAGGCAGGCCGAGCCGAAGGTTCCGATCGGCCCCAAGATCACTGGTCAATCAAAAACTGTGCTTGACAAATCATGATTTTTGCGGTTGAATCGGTCCTCATAGAAATCATACGGCCACGCGGCAAGTTGCCGCCGCCCCATAGCCCACCGCTCTGAAGATCCGTTCTGGAGCACGAAAACAGCCATTTTGTCAGATTATGTTTTTCCAACCAACTGGGAGAAATTTTAGACGAATTATCGCCTATAGAGGGATTCTGACGAATGCTTCTTTCCCAACTTTCTCCCCTCGATGAGCTCGGATCAGTGGTTCCGATATGGCGTGGCCCAAGTAAATGTTTGTCAAGAAACCTGCTTGATCTGGTTGATAAGCCCTTATTTACAGGTGATTAAACCTAATCAGCCATGGCCGGCAGCGTGTTGAAACTAGTAATTATCGTTTAACTAAGAGAGGAGAGGAAAATGAAGTTGTTTAACGTTAAGTTGTTGCTGGTGTTGGTAGGTGTGGGTCTGTTGTTTCTGGGATTCGCGTCTGTGAGCTTCGCCACTGATAAGGCGACCGAGGACGCCATCAAGAATTCGGCCACCCAACCGGAACGAGATGTGGTTGTTCCCCCCAAGGCCGGTGCCCCGGAAAAAGACAATCCGGACATCACCAAGGCCGCGTCTCGCCCGGAAGGTGACGTCGTGATTCCCCCCAAGGGCGCGTCCACCAGTAAATCCAAAACGCCGGCAAGGGCGCCTCATCCTGAAGGCGAATAATCAGTCAGCCTGATCAATAGCCATCATCATAAGAATTATGAAAAAATCGACGGGGGGCCTATGGCCCCCCGATTTATTTAATCTCCGATCATTTTGTTGTCTGTGTGCTTTCTCCTGTTCCAGCCGTCGGTCGCGCTTGACACGTGGCGGCCCGTTAAAGAAAGCACTCCCCCCAGCACCAATTCGTTGCGGCATGGCCCGGACTGGCTCGTTTGATTTTAATCTTGGGACTTAGGGCCACCGGTTGGCCCCGGGGGTGATCGAAGACCGCGGTCAATTAAGCTAGGCCTGCTTCTTCTTTTTGGCCCCAGCTTTAGGTTGCGGTGAGGCATCAACATTAATCTTACCTCGTAACCGCCCAGAATACTTAAATGTAACCACTCTCCGCTGGTCTAACGTAATCTCGTCGCCAGTTTGAGGGTTCCTACCCCTTCTTTCCTTTTTCTCCCGCACATGAAATTTGCCAAATCCGCTAATCAACACGTCTTCCCCATCGGCCAGGGTGCCCTTGATGATCTCAATCAGAGACTCTATGGCTCGAACACTTTCTTTCATGGGAAAGCGATAACGTTCATGAAGAATATTTACTAGCTCAGCCTTGGTAATTGTCATGATGGAGTACTCCTTTGGGAGGTCAGTTGGACAGTGTTTACCGTCAAGCCTAATCCTGGGACGGTAAAAATTTCTATATCGTCTACCCTGGTGATTGGGTGTATGTTTAATGCCGTTTTTTGGTGCCTCGGCTCCTCCCTCAAAGTTGTCGACAAGGAGATCAGCCGGCCACGTTATTTCCCGGTCGGGAATTTTATTATCAAAAAACCATAGATCTCCGGGTGTGGTATACGCATGTGAACTCAAAGAGTTATCTGGGGAGCAATCCCACATTTAGGGTAACCCGCTTGGTCTCCTCCGTTATTTTATAGGCATAGCTACTCTAAGGTCGCATCTTAGCAAAAAGACGCAAAAAAGGCAAAAGGAATCTTACCTATCCAAGGCTATGTGACACCAAAATTTAATCAAGCCGGTTTCTCCATGAGACTTCGGTCACCGCACCCATAAACGCCCGGCCATCGATCCGAACAGAACATGTTGGCTGGGATATCCGGTTGATGAAGATTTATCTTTTTCTCTTTGAAAGGTTGTGATATCTTAAGCAACGTTTCTTGAACAACTAATTGGTGTCTGGAGCAACGGGGTGAGTGATGTCTATTCGGATGTTGGCCGCGGAACTTTACCGTGCCCTCAAAAAGGTGGAAGAGTTAAAAGAAAAACTCGAAAAGGGGTCCCCTTTGGAACGGGTTGAAACAGAGCTGGCCTTATACCGGGCTCAGGCTGAATACAATGACTTGAAGAGGACCATGGATGCCAAAAAGACTTCCGAGCCCAAAAGAACTTATTCATAACCTGGAGGGGGATAAGATCATGACCAGTGATGTCTTTTTTGTGGATATGCGCGCCGGATTTAAACTGAATATGCCGGCCAAACTGGAACTGCTTCTGGACGCCATGAATATGCCGTCTGATCTCAGAACTCGTGATCTGGTTTGTATCAAATTACACTTTGGCGAAAAGGGGAACACCGCATACATTCCACCTGTCTACGTCAGGAAAGTGGTGGATAAAGTCAAGTCATTGGCTGGAAAACCCTTTCTTTGTGACGCCAATACTCTCTATGTCGGGACCAGAAGCGATTCAGTATCACATCTAACTACGGCTCTAGAAAATGGATTTGCCTATGCCGTGGTCGGGGCGCCGGTGATTATCGCCGACGGGCTTAAAGGGGCTTCGTTCGTTGAAGTCCATCTTGATCGGGAATACACCAAGACGGCCTATGTGGCGGCTGATATTATGGAGGCCGATTATCTCATCAGCCTGGCCCATTTCAAATGCCATGAACTGACCGGTTTTGGCGGAGCGCTCAAGAACATCGGCATGGGCGGCGGCGCCCGCCGGGGTAAACTCGATCAGCACTCCAACCTATCACCCAAGGTGGATAAAAAGAAATGTATCGGTTGCGAAGATTGCGTTAACCACTGCGCCCAGCACGCCTTTGTGATGGATAAGAACAAGTCGCACATCGATCCCGAAAAATGCGTCGGTTGCGGTGAGTGCATCCTGGTCTGTCTCCAAGGGGCGATTCAGATCCAATGGAGTCAAGAGGTGCACGTCATGCAGAAGAAAATGGTCGATTATGCCGAAGCCATCTTGAAGCACAAGAAGGGCAAGACCGTGTTCATCAACTTCTTGACCAGTATTTCGCCGGCCTGCGACTGCTACGGACACGCTGACGCCCCCATTGTCACTGACGTGGGCATCCTGGCCTCCCGTGACCCGATCGCCCTGGACCAGGCCTCCGCAGATCTGGTTAACCGGCAAGCGGGCCGAGCTGAAACGATGCTCAAAACCAACCTGAATCCTGGGGATGATAAATTTAGGGGAGTGTATCCCAATATTGACTGGGAAATTCAACTGGCCTACGGGCAGGAGATCGGCCTGGGTGTCCGATCATATCGGTTGATCAAGCTACCCGTGGAAGCAGAAGGTTAACCGGATCACCCTGTTGGTGAAATGAAAATCAAGCCGGAAAAGAGTCAGGCAGCCTCACACCCTGCCTCTCCAACCGGCTGGACGGAGAAGGGAAGATGTCTATTCTTTGGCGATGATTTCTTCGATCTGCGGTCTCAATCCCGGCAGCATGTTCTTGGACGTATCCCAGATGGTGTTCAGGTTGATTGCCTCATATCCGTGGATAATGTGATTCCTCATTCCATACATCTGATGCCACGGGACTTCAGGGTACTTGGCTTTGAATTCAGACGAAAGCCTGGCCACGGCCTCACCGATGACGATGAACCTGCGGATTACCGCATCCTGATCTTTCATAGATGTAAAAAATTCTTCTTTCGACATATCTTCCGTGTATTCTAGAATAACCTGGACGCTTTCAAGAATATCGTCCAGGTAAATCAGCGGGGTTTTCGTCATAGGATGGGAACCTCGTCATCTAGAATCTGTTGACGGATGCGTGGCTTGAGATAGTCGTAAAAGGCCAGATGGATCTTTCGGTTTAGTTCCTTTTCTAATTGGTCTTGTAGGTCGACCAAATCGAAGAGGGTTTTACTGGCCTGGCCGAAGTCGATGAGAAAATCTACGTCGCTGTCTTCCCTTTCTTCGTGACGGGCGAACGAACCGAAGATGCCGGCCCGGACCACGTCGTTCTTTTTCAAGATAGGGACCGCTTTCCTGGTGATTTCTTCCAAACTGCTAGACGCTTGGGCTTGGGCTGTTTCCATGTGGCGACCTGTAAAAATTGAGGGATATGTTCCATTCATGCTGATTATACCAGAATAACATTAAGAAGTGAATAATTTTTTTGACCGGGCTGGGCCGGTCCTGGCTGACGGAGGCTCCTATGAATGTGCCTGACGGAATCACCTTTGACGTCTTGTGGCAGTTCTATGAAGCGGTCAAGAAAATCACCCGCATCCTGGATATGGACATCCTTCAGGAGACAATTTTAACTACCCTCAAGGACTTTCAACCCCATATCGAAGCCGGGTCCCTTTGGCTGGTGCAGGGGAAAAAGGTCAAATGCACCTTTTCCTTTGGCCTGGCCGCGGATCAAGTTAGAGGCGTGACCCTGGCCAAGAATGAAGGCGTCGTGGGCTGGGTGGTGACCCACAAGGAATACACCGTAGCCGAAAGCTTTAAAGACATGCGGCACGCCCATTTCGTGGAGGAGGGGCTGGATTTCCGGTCCCGATTGATTATCTGTTTCCCCCTAATCGTCGGTGACTGGTGTTTCGGAGCCATCGAGATCCTGGATACTCACCAGGACCAGGACGATCTAAAATTAGACGCCCCCTATATGAATTTTCTCCAGCAATTTGTCGATATTGCGTCAGTCGCCCTAAGCAATGCCATCTCCTACCAGACGGTATATGAGGATAACGTCAGGAAAGAACGGCTGAACAAAGAATTGAAAAAGAAAATCAGTCTGCTGGAACGGCCGGCGACCATCATCGGCGAGAGCAAGCCCATGATGGAACTCTATAGCTTAATCACCAAGTACGCCAATTCTCCGTATAATGTATTGATCATCGGCGAGAGTGGCACCGGTAAGGAACTCGTCGCCCGGGCCATTCATGACAAGAGTCCACGCAGCAAGAAACCGCTCCTGGCTGAAAACTGTGCCGCCATTCCGGAAGGGTTGCTGGAAAGC
>JADFXK010000078.1 GCA_015233625.1 Deltaproteobacteria bacterium
GAACCTTCCGGGGCGTTCGTGGCGGTACCGTACCGGGGGCACTGGTTCTACATCGATGATAAGGACAACCTGTCAAAGGAAACACTGAGCCTGCTGATTATCATATATTCTCTCCAATCCGGGACAACGCAAGGGGCTAATCCGGTGTTGACCATCCCGGTGGGGGCCAGGTAACAACCCCAAAACAAGCCGGCACCCTGGAAAGCCTGGGGTGCCGGTGGTCATATCTGATGGTCAACAGGTCCTGCTGTGATTTAGAACCCGCCCAGTTTAAATCCTCGGTACATCGGATCATTGTATGGTATGGCGCCCTTTGCTGCCTTATCATGGGCCGGGACCGCGGTCTGGGAGAGCAGCATGTGCATTCTCACATCCCAGGACCAGCTTTCTCCACCGAACAGGATGGGCAGGATTTCCCCGTAAACGGTTTGCGGTACGCCAAAAGCCGATATTCCGGGGGTTCCAGGGACTTCTCGGCCATTGGCCATAATGACGATGTAAACTCCCTGATACCGGTACATGCTGGCTTCATAGCCGTAGATTTCTCCAAGGTGGCCTAAGTAGCCGTCGGTTAAGGAAATGCCGAGACCATAACCAAAACTGTTTTGAGCTGCCCCTCCATCGACGAAGGTGATCCGTTGGGCCTGCATGGCCGGGGTGACCAAATCGCCATTGGTGTACGCGATCAAATAGCGCATCAGATCCTTGACGTTGCTGATCATGGCCCCGGCTGCCCATGATCCGGAGGGATCGATTATGGTCACGTCATCGGCTGGGCCGGTAGCATTCAAGTCATACCCGCGGCTATACTTACCGGTGATGAGGGGATCGGTCGGGAAGGAAGTATTGGTTAATCCCATCTTTGTGATAATCCGACGGGTTACTTCAGACTCGATGGTTGTGTTGGTCGCCTTCTGGGCAATCAAGCCCATGACAATGTAGTTGGTGTTGGAATAATTATAGGCCAGCCCCGGCGGGTTGGTGACCGGTTTGGACACGGCGTAGGCGATGAGTTCCTCCGGCTTCCATTTTTTCAGGGGTTGTTTCAAGATGGCCCAGTAGATGGAATTGGGGTCGGTCATATCTGAGTAGTTAAAGATGCCGCTGGTGTGGTTCAGGCACTCCCGAATGGTGATATTCTTGCCGTTGGGGATCATCCCGGGTAACCATTTTTCAACCGAATCATCCAGCCCCCGGAGGTTTTCTTGGGCGAGTTGTATAATTACGGTTGAGACAAAGGTCTTGGTGATACTCCCGACTTTGAATTTATTGTCGATATCCATGGGAGTCTTTTGGGCCAGATCTGAGACACCGGTGGTGGCAAACCATTCCGTCCCGTCGGGCCATTTGACCATCATGACGGCGCCCGGGAGCCCAGCCTGTTTGACTGCATAACCCAGGATGTTGAGCATACCGACGGAGACATCTGCGCTGGCCGGCTTGGCCGGTCTGGATAGGACGATCGTTTGGATGGAGGTCACGCCGCTGTTTAACAGTTCGGGATGTAGTTCTCCCTTTCTAACATTGAAGATGATAGAACCCAGGCTGTTGAAATCATATGTCCCCAGGTCTATTTTAGTACCTGGGTATGCCGCTGAATAGAACATGTCCCTGGCATTGGGGACATAATAACCATTATCCCAATAATGAAGCAAATATGGACTACGAGAAATCCCTTTGCCGGCGCTTTCCGGGAAGCCGTCGGTCGGACGGGCGAAGAGAAAGGCGGGATTAAGGATAGGACACTCGACCCAAATCCAGGTTTTTTGGCCGGGTTCAGCTTTCAATTTCAGACTGACTGACTCACCTGCCGGGTAGGTAACGTTCACCAGGGAATCATTACTATCCACGACCACCGTGGCACCGGTAAACCCGGCGAACAGAAACAGAAAAGCCACTGACCACATCAAATAAGCAAGTACCGTCAGCTTGTTGCGGTGGAAGAACTTTCTCATGATCCAGTCTCCTTCAGTCAGGGTCAATGCTTAAGTACTGCCAGATATAGTATTTCCATTTGGGAATGACTAGAAATAATATCTGAGCCCCAGGTTCACTGGTAAAGTCCAGGAGCTATCGGCGTCCGACAAGGGACTCATAGCGGAACTGGGAGAACCTAGGTATCGGGCTTTAACCTCGGCAAATATTCCAAACGGAGCCATGTGATATTCAATCCCGGCGCCGGCATCGGCGAGAAACGCCCAACTTGGATCCCAATAGTTGCCTCGGGATCCCATAAAAGATGTGTCTACCGGACCGAAGTGAGCTGCTCCCAGGTCAAACCGGAGGTATGGATCCCAGGTGCAGTTGGTGGTGAGAACATGGTATTTGCCGCCCGCGTATATGGGGATAACATTAAGGCTGTCAAAACATATCCCCTGGGCGGTGCTTCCCGAGAATCTTTCATAGCCGACGCCTACTTGGGCACTGAAGTATTCGGTGAAACGGTACCCCCCCTCCAGACCGACCCCCCAACCAGTGCCAAAAGCATCTTTGTAACTGGGTGCATCAATCCCTGTGCCAACATCTCCCGAGAGGAAGGGAGTAATCTGACCAGTCACGCCCAGATAAAAACAGTTGTCCTCGGCTACCAGGATGCTTGGGGACAACATGATCAGGGCTGACACCAACCAGACCAGCCACCACGATCTTTTCTTTAGAGTTTTCACCATCGTCCTCCTCCTTTTGGCTAAATGACAATAAAAAAATGGGCCTTGTACCCCCAGATTACTTTGGCAAAATTTTAGTATATGTCTGTCCATTTGTCAATGGGAAAGGCGGCCTTTAGTCTATTCTTCCATATTTATAGATTGGTTTAGATATATGGTTGTTATATCATGCACATTCAGAACTTAACTTCAGTGAGGAAGAATGTGGGATTTTTCATATCGGTAGCCAAATGGCAGATATAGTCGGCGTTAAGGTCTATCCGATGGAGAAACCAACAGGTATTGGATAGGGCTACCTTTGGTCCATCGATGGTTATGTCGCTTAAGGACAAAGATAAGCCGCGACCATCTGCTTTAATTAGACTTTCTTTGCTGGTCCAGCATTCATAGAAAGATCTGGACTTGTTTGTTGCGCATTGAATCCGTTGCCATTCTTGAGGGGTGAAGGAGCTTTCAAAATCAGTCAATTCAATGGGCCTGATCTGCTCAAGATCAATCCCGATTCGCCCATGATCGATGATCCCACAAACCACATAGTCGCCGGCATGGGAGATATTGAAATCGATGGAGCCAACAAGTGACGGCCGGCCATAAGAATTCCAGGTCAGGTCATGAATCCGGGCGGGATGATGACCGCGTCTCTTCAAGCCTTCCCGCAAAAGCAGTTTTCCAAACAGGGTCGCCTGGCGGTCCTGCCAGCGCTGGTAACGTTGAATCCTCTCCTGAATATTCTTGGGCAAATAGTGGAGATAGGCGGACCATCTCTCATCATCGAGAGGACTGTTGGAAACCGCGTATAAGATTTCTATCAGGCCCATGAAAGGCTGGTTGCCTGGACTGGTTCGGCCCAGATGACCGGTTGCAGGGTTTGGTAAAATATTTTGCTGATTTCCGGTAAGTAATCAAATATAAAGAAATGTCCACCGACGAATTGCCTGACTGAAATGGGAGCGGTGGTTTCCTTCTGCCAGGTCAAGGCCTCGGCGTAAGGAGTCGGTTCGTTCAGACCGATCATAACCGTAATCGGTATATCAAAAGGTTCGGTTTCTTCGTACAAGTAATTATCATTTGCCTGGAAGTCGGCCCGCAGCATCGGCTCAAATAGACTCATCATCTCCCGGTCGGCTAACACCTCTGGGGGCGTCCCTGCAAATTCTCGAAGTAATTCAAAGAACTCTTGACGGGGAAGCAAGTAGCGGTCCCTCGCCTCGGTCCGAATAGACGGGCCGCTTCTTCCGGAAAAGAACAGGTGCCTGGGCTTGGGTAGTCCTTCTTTGATGATTTTCTTCACCATCAGGTAGCCCAGACAAGCACCCATGCTGTGACCAAAGATAGCGTAAGGGCCGCCGATGTGGCCGGCCAGTTGGCGCCAGATATCCTTAACCATGTGATGGATATCGGTTAGCAACGGTTCGGAGAACCTCTTCCCTCGACCAGGGAGTTCCACCGGGATGACCTCCAGATAAGGGGCGGCATATTTTGGGAGCTCCCGATACGAGTAGTAGTTGGCGCCGGCAAAAGGGAGACAAAACAGTTTTATTTTCTTATGATCCATGGGTTGCATCGACCTCTATCATTTATTTGGTGGGTGATGTCGTTATTTAAGGCAATGGAAGTCAATGATTTTCAGCCAACTGAGCCCAGAAGCATTCAACCTTCCTGGTGAGGGAGTATTGATCACATGAGCCCAGGTCACAAGCCCTGCTGAAGGCCTCACACCCTTTTGTCTTATCATCCAGGTGATCGAAATACAGGACTCCCAGATGGGCAAAGACCTCTCCCATGTCAGGAGCCAAAGTGATGGCCTGAGTATATTCCGTTAGGGCTTGATGTCCATCGCCTAATTGGAGGTAAGCATCCCCCCGGATCAGATAAGCCGTGGCATTATATGGGTCTATTTTCAGGGCTTCATTTGCGTCGGCCACCGCCTGGTCGCACAGACCCGTTTTCAGGGTAACCTTTCCGCGCAGAAGATAGACGTCCACCTGGGCCGGGTTTACCTCCAGGGCCTTAGTATAATCGTTTGCCGCTAAGTTATAACTCCCTGCCTTAGCGTAAATATTTCCCCGGTTAACAAAATATTTGGTTAGTTGAGGTCCCAAGGTGATGGCTTGATTAAGATCCTGGAGAGATTTTTCGGGCTGGCGCATCTCGGCATATATATCGCTTCGGGCGAAATAGGCCTCAGCCAAATCCGGTTGTATCTCAATGGCCTTGTCGAGGTCGGCAAAAGCGGGACCGTATTGGCCGATCAGCCAGTAAGTGACCCCGCGGTTTAGATAAATTTCGGCCAGTTGCGGCTGAAGGATGATGGCTTTGTCAAAGTCATGGAAAGCGTCATCAATCCGGCCCAGCTTGGCGCAGGCCGCGCCTCGATTGAGATAGGCCTCGGCCATTTGGGGCTGGATATGGATGGCTTTAGTGAAATCTTTAAGCGCCATGTCAGAGAGACCTTGTCTCAGAAAGATGTCTCCCCGCCCAATGTAGGCCGAGGCGGCCATCGGATTGATTTCAATCGCGTGGTTGACATCCGCCAGAGCCAGGTCATACCGGCCTCTGGTGACATAGAGCTGGGCGCGATTTATGTAACCCGTGATATTCATAGGATTTATCTTTATGGAACGATTAAAATAACGGAGTGCTTTGTTATAATTATGTTTTTTGATATTGTAACGAGCCAGGCTAAAATAGGCATCACCCAACTTCTTCGTCAATTCTATAGCCATTTGATAATTGAATACGACCTTGTCGTAGGGAATTTGGTGTAGTCCCTCGCTCACGGGGATGCCCTTGTCTTCCTCCAAGCCTCCGGTGATCCCTTCTTCGAATGGGGAAATGATCTGAAAATTCAATCCATGACTGATTGCGCTTAACCCGCGTGCAATGAATTCGTGTGTTCTCGTAGGATCTAAGGAAATAGCCCGGTTAATATCAAGGATGGCCAGATCAAATCGCTCTCTTTCAGCGTAGGCAAAAGCCCGGCTGACATAGGCTTTAGGTAAATTGGCATTCACTTGGATGGCATTGGTGAAATCATCTATGGCCTGGTCGACCTGGCCTCGATCCAGGGAGGCAAAGCCTCGGCTGAGGTAGGCCCGGACCAGTTTGGGATTCAATTTGATGGCCCTGTCAAAATCAACCAAAGCTAGATCAGATTCACCTTTGTGGTAGAAAATGTAGCCTCGATAAAAGTAAGCGCCGGCATTGTTGGGGTTTATTTCGATCGCCCGGTTAAAATCGGAAAAAGCCTCGTCATATTGTCCAGTCATGGCGTGGATCAATCCTCGACGGGCAAAGGCGTCAACTAACTGGGGGCCAAGTTGGATGGCCTTGTCCAGATCTGACAGGGCCTCGTTATATTGACTCCTTTTGGCAAAGGCTCGGGCCCTGAAATAGTACCCCCTGGGATCTTTGGGATCTATTTGGATGGACTGATTCAGGTCTGAAAATGCTGCCTTGAATAACCCTCTCTCAGAGTAGGCGAAACCTCGATAATAGTAAATAGTCGCATCGAAAGGGTTTAATTCGATGGCCTTAGTGAAATCTGCGAAAGCCAGTTTGTATAGGGTCTCTTCGGCAAAGCAGGCCCCGCGATAAATATAAGCCCGGGCATCCGTTGGGTCCAGTTCGATAACCCGCGAAAAATCTAAGATAGCCTGGTTATACAAGACTCGTGAATAATACACATAACCGCGGTAACGATAGGCCGTAATGTTCTTAGAGTTTAGGGAGATGACTTGGTTAAAATCAGCTAACGCGCGAGTGCCTTGATAGGACTCATATAACATTGTGCCGCGGTGAAGATAGGCGTCCTCGAAGGTGGGGTCGAGTTCAACGGCCTTGTCCGCGGCCGTCAGGGCGCGCGCATAAAGCCCGGTCGCGTAGCAGGCGCGGCTCAACTGGAGATGGATCTTAGCCTGGCCGGGATCCAGGTCAACGGCCTGAAATAAGTCAGAGATGGCCGGTTCATACATGCCCAGTTTTTGATAGGCGACGCTTCGGTTTAATAATGCCTCGACGTTATGATTAATTTCAAACGATTCCGAAAAGCAGGCAATGGCCAGACCATAATCTTCCGCTTTCAGGTAATTAAGCCCCTGGGCGCAGCGGTTATCCGCATCCCTGGCGCTAGCTTGAGCTGGACCTGAGGAGAAGACCAGGTAGGCCGTCAATAAGATCGGTATAATTATGCTTCGTAATAGCCTCAAGGTGTATTTCCTGTTTGGTTGGCAGCCAGGCGACTACTCGCCATGTTTTTTATCCGAAGCCAGTAGCAAGAGCACTCCCATTAGCGGGGTCAACAATAAGGAAGCAAAAAAATAGCCCCAAAAGCCAAATTTTCTGTTCTCACCCAGAATTGCGATAATTATACTGCCTCCGATATAAAAAATGGCGAATTGCATCATCGTCCGCTCCTTGAAAAAAGGCTGGTCTTGCCGGTACGTTGGTTGAATCTCCTGTGGTGCCTGGGCCGGGCGGTTGTTACTTGGCTATCGGCGTGACGGTGGCCTGGACCGTGGGCGGATTACCCGAGGCCGGCTTCGGAGCAGACTTGTCGCCCGGAGTTTGACCGCCGCCGCCGTCAGTGTTCAAAATGAGAGGCAGGCCGTCTTTGCCGCCGACAATAATGACTTTAGTATTAGGTGAATTGGCCAGATCGAGAGTTGCCTGAATCCCTTGCCACTTCAAAAGGTTGTCGGATAAACTTTCAGAGATGATACTCTGGTAAGTCTTAATCCCTTCGGCCTCAACTCGTTTTCTTTTGGCCTCCTGATTGGTTTTGAGCAGCCTGAATTCATATTCCAGGTATTGCTGTTGCTGCATCAACTTGGCTTCGATGGCCTGGTTCAAGGCGTCGGGAAGTTTGATATATTCAATAATGATATCATCGTAGATAATCGGAATGGTGTCATTTTGTTCCACGGTTTCGACCAGGACTTCGTCTTGAACCTTTTGAGTTTGGGTGGTCCAGATCTCTTCGGGTTGATATCTGCCGATCACGGCGCGCACCGAGGAGATAACCACCGGGACAATAATTTTGTCCAGATAGTCAGGACCAACCCTTTGATGGAGAATGGCCAGTTGGTTGTGGGCCGGATGGTATCGCACTGCGATTCCCGTCTTTATGATTAACCCATTGTTACTTAAAGCTGAAATGTCCAAACGATGATTCTGAAGTCTGACATTGTAGACGGTCATGGTATTCCAAGGGGCAACAATATGCAATCCTTCAGAAAAGACCTTATCGGTCACCGTCCCTCCGATGAATCTCTTGAACAGGACACCCGCTTCACCCGACTTGACGGTAATAAAGATCGACGGGGCCAGGTAAATGATCAAGAACAGGAGGATAAACATCATCAGAGCCACCCGGGCTTGATATCGCCGTAATTTTTGTTTCAACGTAGACTTATGTATGTTTTTTTCCATTGCTGACATGATGCGGTGCCTGTCCCCCAAAAAAAGGAAGATGTCAAAGTCGACCAGGATCAATCGTCTGTCGGGAGTATTCGACCACGGCTGTAGGTGCTTAGACAATGCTCAATGCATAGTATTTCATCCATGACGCAGAGGTCGATTTCATGGGGATCGAACTGTTTGTCTCTATTTCCCAAATGGCAGAGGCCGTAGACCGCCGGGCATTGCCGCACGCAAGATATGAAGCCTCCGGTAACGTTAAGCATGGCCTCATTGACTGAGGGCGTTTCCATAATTTTCATGATATAGTCTTCCTTACATTTACGGCATTGAATGGCGGGTTGAAGCGTATTATCAGAGCCTTCATGGCTGGCCACAATGCAGGATAAGACTTCTCTGGTTATCCCGCTGGGCGTTTTCCCAGATTGGAGCTTGGACTTCGTCTTTGCCAGGTATAGCTCACGGCACTTCTCTAGCTGGGGGTAGTTAGCTAAGGCATTATTATAACATTCCGCTCTGGATCTGACGATGACCTCGAACTGATCTTTGAACTGGGGGGATAGGGGCTCTCCGCCCAAACCACCTTGGATCGCGATCAGAGGCATGGATTCAATCGAGATTTGCTTTTTTTCCTTCTCGTCTTTGCCGCATCCGCCGGAAAGAAGTATCCCGCCGCAAGCCACTATTAGTATTAATTTGGCCAGGACCAGATATGTGCCCGCCTTTTGATTAGACTTCGCTAACATGCATCAATTTCCCATATTCCATTTTTAGTACTCGGTTAGCGACGTCAAAGTAACGATCATCGTGGGTCACGGCGATGATCGTTTTTCCCTGGGCCTGTAATTCCTTCAGAAAGACCTCGTACAAATATTTCCTAAATATGGGGTCTTGATCTGCCGCGATTTCGTCAAACACAAATATCTCCCTATCCTCAAGATAGCTGGAGATGAGGGCGATTCTTTTTCTTTGACCGGTGGATAAGTTGAGATTGGTGAATTCTCCATCGACAAATGATGTCTTGGCGCTGAGTTGCATCTGGGCCAACAAATCCTCCATTTTGTCTTGATCGACCTCCTTGATTCCGTATAATCTGTCAAAGAGATGAAAGTCGGCGAAAATGGCTGAAAAAAATTTCCGGTAATGGGCATAGTTGGTCATATCCACCAGGGAATTGTCAATCCGGATGGAACCGGTAAAGGGATAATAGAGTCCGGTGATGGTCTTGAGCAGAGTAGATTTTCCACTCCCGTTGCCGCCGACAATAAAGAGCATTTCTCCAGCCCGGATCGTCAAGTCGATCGGACCGATGGCAAAAGCGTTCTGCCCGTGCGCGTCCGCATAGCGGAAGACAACATCTTTTAAGACAATTTCTTCGAATGATTTCTTTTGGTTGATCCGGCTATCGGGTAAGGTGTGTTTGCTGTCGTCGGCCCCGTCTAAAAAGCTTTCAATTTGTTCGAGATTCTCAATGGCCATATCCGCCTTGGTAATAAACGGGATGGCTTCAACCACGTTACCCAGAGGTCCGATGATGAACAATATGACAGAGGTAATATTCACAATCACCCCGGGCTTGGTTTGGCTTATTTGCGGCAAGAGAAAGATGATAGAGGCCATTAATACATAGAAGAAAGTTTCGGCAAAGAGAGAATTGTTGACAAATTGCATCTCTATTTGGATCTTTAACTCCTTGGTCAGGTTAGAAATGTTCTTGAGATAATTTTCAAATAAATCATCACTCCTCTCCCGGCTCATCTTGATTTCTTTGAAGCCGCCGAGTAAGTGATCCAGGGAATCAAAAAATTTTGTTTCTTTCTCCACAAAGTGGCGCAGGTTCTGATTAATCGAGCGTTGGTTGCTCAAATAAATGGCAACGGCAAAGATGATTAAAACAACCGCGATGACGAAGGCAGATGTTCTATTTTTATTTGTGATATATTCGACTAAACTTGCGGCAGTTTTCTCATAGTCGAACCGGGCCCTCGCGTTGCGCTTTTCAAAGTTGTCACCAGACTCTTGACTGGAAACAGACGGTTTGATATAATAACCTCACTTGGTCACAATCCCCAAGACCGATTTGCTTCCCTGAAAATCCTGCTCCATCCTAATCTAAGGAAGATGAATCTATGGAACCGTTAACCATTTCCCGGCGTATCGCCTGGGGAGATCTGGACCCCGCCGGGATAGTCTTTTACCCGCGTTATTACGAATGGATTGATGGGGTGGCCCATCTCTTCTTTGAACACCTGGGTGTGGATCATCAGCAACTGTTAACTGAAGAAAAACTTGCCTTTGGATTGATCCAAACCTCTTGCCGCTACTTCAGCCCCGGGTTTTATCACGACTGGATCACCATCATCCCGGCGATCATTGAAGTAAACCCCAAGCGATTCAGCCTGGAGTACCAAATCGCCAAGGCAGACGGCCAAAAAGTGGCTGTGGCCAGGGAGGACCGGGCTTGCCTCAGCCTGGCCGATCCGACGCACCTCACCTCGGCTCCCATCCCTGAGCAAATTTACAGGATCTTTAAACAGAATCTGGTCTAACTTTGCTTTTTGAGCTCAGGCAACTGCCACTTCACCGGAATCCGGACCTGCCGTCCTTGCTTATTTTTGAACAGGAGATGTCCATGCTCCAGGCCAAACAGGAACAGGTCCCGGGTAATCCGGACGTCCTCCCGACAATAATCGATCACTTTATCAATCAGGCCTTGCTTGAACCAGGTCACCGATTCCAGACCGACGCCCGTTTTCCCGCGGCCTAGAGTCTCTTGGGCCAGATGATCCAAAGACAGACGGAATCCAATCGTTTTATGAACGTGCTCCAGCATATCCAACGTCGGCAATTTGGTCAGATCCATATCCGTGTAAGCTCTCAACACCCCATAATCAAATTTATTGACGTTAAATCCCACTACCAGATCTGCCGACTTAAGTTTATCAATCAGGGCCGGGGCCTGATCTTCCGTAAAACTGAAAAAATCATCGGCCACCGAGTCGTAAACCACCCCCACCGCCAGTCGCATCAGGTGGGTATTGCCCCAGCCCCCGACTTCCTGAGCCAACCTTTGAGTTTCTAAATCAAAATATAGCACCCGGGGCGCCGGCGGCCCGGATTCGCTCTCGACTTGAGGGACATCAATAGATTTCGACACAGCCTGCCCTTTCTTCGGTTGTTCCATGTCCTGGACAATTTCCTCTAAAGTTATCCGGCCGGTTAATGCCTGCAGCGTTTTGACCGCGGCGGCCTTATCCAGCGGCTTATTTCCAGACCCGCATTTGGGAGAATGAATACAAGAGGGGCATCCCGTCTCGCAGTCACATTCTTCGATTAGTTCCAACGTCCGGGTCAACAGTTGATCAATTATTTCAAAGCCTCGCCTGGCCAGGCCAATCCCCCCGGGATAGCCGTCATAAATAAACACTGCGCTCTTCTTCACCTGATGATGAATGACATAGGCCCGACCACCGATATCGTTTCGATCACATAAAGCAAACATGGGGAATATGCTGATTGCGGCGTGTTCGGAGGCGTGGATCCCGCCCATGTAGTGGAGACCCTGCTTTTCTATCCAGGTCTTGATCAGCGGATCAATCTCGAACCACATCCCGACCGTTTCGAAGGTCTGCGGCGGCAGATCCAGCGGAAAGACGCCCATCAAATCGTTGGTGTAAATTCGTCTCTTTTCATAATCGGTCACCCGTTCCGTTACTTTCAATCGGCCCAATCGGGCAATGAAGTTCATTACCGGCCGACTCCGGTCCACGCTCAGAATTTCTGTTTCCTTTTCATTTCTGATGCGGGTGTAGTAACTTTCATCCACCCGCTTGACCAGAATATTCTTCCGGTCCAAATCCAGGCTTTCCACCACGTATTGCCGGGCCATGTGGAGATAAACCGCGCCGGGATGGCATTCCTTAAAGGCCCTGACGCCATCGACTGACCCGATGGGGCGCTTGCTGGACGGCTCCATAATGGTGTATCCCGTCCCCAGGGACCGGATATTCACCTCAGAATGGGGGTTACGGGAAGACGCAAACCATTCCTCCCCGTCCGCGGTGCGCAACAATCGGCCCTGTTCTTCCAACTCACCAATGATCTTGTCCACCCCCGGCAGACCCACGAAAAGGTCCCCGGCCGACAGGGACAATTCAGCCGCGGCGCAGGGTAAATGAGCGGCCAGGACCTGTTCGTTATTGGGGTCCATCACGGCTGATTCAACGCTTCGGCCAAAGAATGATTCGGGATGCCGGACAAAGTACTGATCCAGGGCATCGGGCGAGGCGACCATCAGAATGGCCGATTCTCGATCCGACCGGCCCACCCGGCCGCCGCGCTGCCAGGTCCGAGCCACCGTTCCGGGATACCCGACCAGGATGCACACGTCCAGGGTCCCAATGTCTATGCCCATTTCCAAGGCACTGGTGGAGATCACACCCAACAGCTTTCCGGAAGCCATGCCTCGCTCAATTTCCCGCCGCTCCTCCGGCAAAAAACCGGCCCGGTATGAACTTATCCGGTCCCGATACTGCGGGATCATCCGCATCGACCAGGTGTGAATTAATTCCGTGGCCTTGCGGGCTTGAGTAAACACAATGGTCTTCTGCCCTTGTTTTAAGGCATGGGCGAACAATCGGGCCGAGGCATTGGCCGGTCCCGTGTCGGGATCGAGAAACAAAAAATGCCGGGCCGCTTTGGGAGCCCCGTTTTCGTCGACGACCCTGAACGGCAGGCCGGTCAATTGCTCCGAAAACTCCTGGGGATTGGCAATGGTGGCGGAACACAAGATGAAGCGCGGTGAGGCGTTGTAGTATTGACATAGCCGCCGGAGCCGCCGCAAGATCTGGACCATATGACTGCCGAAGATGCCTTTGTAGGTATGCACCTCGTCTATGACCACGTAATTTAGAGATTTTAGAAAGTTACGCCATCCCCCATGATAGGCCAGGATGCCCAAATGAAGCATATCCGGATTGGTGATGAGAATATGCGGGGGCTTCTTGCGCAGCTCTTTTCGTTTATCCGGCGGGGTATCGCCGTCGTAGATGGCCGCTGTGACATCCGGGACCCCGCCCAGTGTCGTCCGCAATTCCAGGATGGTCTTTAATTGATCTTGTTCTAATGCCTTTAGAGGAAAGAGGTAGAGCGCCCGGCCGTCGGGCTGTCTGGTCAGTGATTGGAGGACCGGCAGGTTATAGATCATCGTCTTGCCACTGGCCGTGGGGGACGAGACCATAACATGGTGTCCGTCTAGAATGGCATCAATGGCCTTGACCTGATGGCTGTATAGCCCCTTAAGACCCAACCGGACGACCAGGTCTTTGACCCCCTGGGATAATGGGGAGGTCAACTCTCCGTAGGCCGCCTCTTCCGCCGGGATCACCTGATGGTGGACAATGCTTTGTTTAAACTCAGCATTTTTCTTAAAATCATCAATGAATTTCATGACTGGTATCTTACTTTAATTTTAAATAGCCGTCAAACGCTAATTTCCCAGGCCATCGCAT
>JADFXK010000079.1:0-10559 GCA_015233625.1 Deltaproteobacteria bacterium
AAGACGCCAAGACGTGCGAAGTCTTTTATGACCCAGCCGCGACACCGACTCATTTTCTGGGTCGAGCCATAGATCCACAAGACCAGGATTCAGATGAGTTCACTTTTGAAAGTGGCAATAAAGGTACGGTGGTCCATAAACCAGCCAGCGGATCAAGTCAAACCTGGGCCGTGACTCGGTTCAGCTCGGCTGACAGCGTTAGCCCGGATGCGGCGGCTCGTAAACCGGCCAATGGACCGATTCAGGCCTGGACGGGGCCTAGGCTCATTAAGGTCAAACAGAAATCAAATTCCGCCATCGGTTTCTTCAACATTTTTCTTTAATGATCCATTTCCCTGTTAATTTGAACCAAACGAGAAATCTTGATCTAGTTCTTTAGTTCAACCGCATTGCGGTCTCGGGATGGGCGGCTGTTGGCCGGCATCCCAGGCAAGAACAGACCACCAGGGAGATCAGGCCTAGATGAATACTGCAATTATAGAAATCGGACCCTGGCAGTTGGCCTTGACCCTCGTGTTTGTGCTCCTGGCTCAGGTCTTTTCGTTAATCTACCGGCTGGGTCTGAATCGGGATCTGACCATAGGCACGATCAGGACTTTTGCTCAATTGTTTTTGATGGGCTACGCGCTTAAGGTGATCTTTCGTTTATCATTAAGTTGGGTCACTCTGGGCGTCTTTTTAATCATGATCATCTGTGCCGTGTACACGATTAAGGGCCGGGTTAAGGAAAAGGCCGTGCCCTTTGCCCTGCCCATGTTTGTGGCCATGTTGACCAGCTACTTCGTCGTCTCGGTGATGGTCACCGGTGTAATCGTCGGAGCCAAACCCTGGTGGCAGCCCCAGTACTTTATCCCTATCGCCGGGATGGTCATTGGCAACTCCATGAACGCCCTGGCCGTGTCCATCGAGCGGCTGTTTTCCGATTTGCGGACCAAGATGGATGTGGTCGAGATGCACCTGGCTCACGGCGCGGATTTCCGGGAAGCCAGTTGGGAGATCGTCAGCGGGGCGGTGAAGGCGGGGATGATTCCGTCCATCAACTCTATGATGGGTGTGGGCATTGTGTTTATCCCAGGCATGATGACCGGCCAGATCCTATCCGGGGCGGACCCGGTTCAGGCCATTCGCTACCAGATTATGGTCATGCTCATGCTGGTCGCGTCGGCCGCCCTGGGTACGGTGATCGTCGTTTTGATTACCAGGAACAGATGTTTTGGAAAAAGCCAACGGTTACTGCTGAGGCGCCAGTAGGTCGCGGCAGCTTAACCACACTTTAACTCGCGATCTTTCGCCCGCAGGTTATGATCGCTATTCTTGGAGGAGCGAACATGGTTGAAAAGACGTACCAGCCCGGAGAATACTATCAATATCCATTGATTATCAAGAAACTGCTTAGTACCCCTATGCTTTTTTCGCCAGACCGGGAAATCGTTTACCGGGATAAGTTTCGGATGACCTACCGCGACCTGCATGAGCGGATCAACAAATTGGGCAGCAGCCTGGCGAACCTTGGGATTAAGCCCGGCGACACCGTGGCCGTATTCGACTATGACAGCCATCGTTATCTGGAATGTTTTTTTGCCATCCCGATGATGGGCGCGGTGCTTCAAATGGTTAACTGGAGGTTATCGGCCGATCAAATATTATATACCGTCGATCATGCCGAGGCCAAAGTCATTCTAATCAATTCCGACTTCCTCCCCATTTTAGAAAGTATCCGAAGCAAGCTCGACAAAGTGAAGAAGATCGTGGTCCTGGCCGAAGATGGGAAAAAACCAGAGACAAAACTCCACCTCGACGCTGAATACGAGGAGATGTTGGCTGCGGCCGCACCGACCTACGATTTCCCGGATTTTGATGAAAATACTAAAGCCACCACCTTTTATACCACCGGGACGACCGGCCTACCCAAGGGCGTTCACTTTTCCCATCGGCAACTGGTCCTCCATACGTTGGCTATGGCCATCGCGGTTAGTTCTTACCAGACCATCGGCCGATTTCATTCAGACGATGTTTACATGCCCATTACCCCCATGTTTCATGTTCACGCCTGGGGTGTGCCTTACGTGGCCACTTTATTGGGGGCCAAGCAGGTCTATCCCGGAAAATATGAACCGGAAATGCTGCTGAAACTTATCCTCACGGAAAAGGTGACTTTTTCCCATTGCGTCCCGACGATCTTACAGATGCTGGTGACCAGTCCGGTAATCAAAAAGATTGACCTGTCCAACTGGAAGGTGATCATTGGCGGCTCAAGATTGCCTAAAGGCCTGGCTAAGGCCACACGAGATGCCGGGATTACCGTCTATGCCGGATACGGAATGTCAGAAACCTGCCCCATCCTGACCCTGGCCCTGCCGAAGGAAGAAATGTTGAGCTGGGAAGATGACAAGCTGCTGGACATTGTAATTAAAACAGGGTTGCCCATCCCGCTGGTGGATGTCCAGGTGGTGGACATGGATGATAAAATTTTGCCCCATGACGGGACGTCCGTGGGCGAGGTGGTGGCCAGAACCCCGTGGTTGACTCAAAGTTACTTCAAAGAACCCGAGAAGTCAAAAGACCTCTGGACAAATGGTTGGTTACACACCGCCGACGTGGGCTACATCGATGACCAGGGCTACCTCCAAATAACCGACCGGATCAAAGACGTCATCAAAAGCGGCGGGGAGTGGGTCTCGTCCCTGGACCTGGAGAATCTGATGAGTCAACATCATGCCGTGTTGGAGTCTACGGCGATTGGCGTCCCCGATGAAAAATGGGGCGAACGGCCGCTCATGCTGGTGGTGTTGAAGTCCGATTACAAAGACAAGGTCACGATTGAGGAACTGAAACAATTCATGAAAAAATGCTCCGAAGAGGGTAAATTGCCGAAGTACGGCGTCCCGGACCGCTATCAGATTGTGGATTCCATTGCTAAGACCAGCGTCGGCAAAATCAACAAAAAAGCCATCCGGGAACAATTCAACAAATAATCGCCATAGCGGGTGGCGTGCGGGTTGCGTGTTACGGGTTACGGGTTGCCCATGGCAGGTTGCCGGTCATGGGTTGATGATTACGGGTTTAAACGGTTATGATAGGATGATGACTATCCAGACATCCGAGCCTCTATTCCCGGAGATTGCGGTGGCAGCCAGGCCCGGCTAGGCAGCTTTTTACCAAAGACCACCACTCAACAATGGCCACGTCAAATTCGGAACACGAAATTCAAACTCGAACACCGACCCGCCGACCCGTACCGTAACACGACAACCTATAACCCGTATTCCTTATCCCGCAACCCGCAACACGTAACACGCAACACGAGTAGAGGTTGGAATGGATAAGCACCTCTTGTTGACTATTGGTGACGACCCCAGTTATTTGTATGGTGTCAGATTTGTTACTTCCTTTTTCAAAAACAGGGAAGGACTCAGCCTGACCCTATTCTATTTGTTGCCCAGGCCCACCGATAAAGACTGCATCCTTACCATGGAACAACATCAGTTGGATGAAAAGCTGGTTGAAGAGGCCCACCACAAAGGCCAGCAAGCCCTTGAGGACACCCGAAAGCTCCTGGTTACGCATGGATTTCATTCAGATAACATAGCCAGCAAATTACTCACCAAGAGACTCGGCGCGGTGAGAGATATCGTGGCCGAGGGACGGAGCGGACTGTATGACGCCATCGTCCTGGGGCGGCGGGGGTATCTCGTGTTCGAAAGCGTCTTGTTTAGCTCGGTTAGCCGTCAGGTCCTGGAAGAGCCTCTCGACGCCCCCATCTGGATCTGCCGCCAACCCGAAGAAAACCGCCGCCATGTCCTCCTTTGCGTAGATGGCTCTGAGGCCGCTTATCGCGCCGCGGACCATGTGGGGTTTATGATCAGTGAACAGGAGGAACACTCCATCACCATCCTCCACGTTGACAAGGGGGACGGAGTCTTGGAGGAAGCTATTTTTGCCGAGACCAAAAAGCGGCTGGTGGAAAACGGGGTGGTGGAAGAACGGATTAACACCCTGAAGATAGCCTCTATCAAGGTGGCTAAGGCCATTGTCCACGAAGCGGCAAAGCACTCCTACGCGGTGGTAGCCGTGGGCCGGGTGGGGCGGTACAAAGGTATGATCAGGCATTGGCTGGTCGGCTCCCGGGTCAAGCAGCTTTTGGAAGACTTGAAAGGGGCCGCCCTGTGGATCTCAGGATGATTATAAATCGGAACTCTCCCGCCACGCACACAACCCATAACCCATAACTCTCAACCCGCAACCCTCAACCCGTAAATCGCAACCCGAGCAGAGGTTGGTATGAACAAGCACTTGTTATTAACCATTGGTGACGACCCCAGTTACATGTACGGCATCCGCTTTGTTAATTCGTTCTTCAAAAATAAAGAGGACCTCAGCCTGACCTTGTTTTACGTAACGCCCCGGCCGGCCAACGGAAACTTTATCCGAACCTTTGAACAGCATCAATTGGACGAGAAACTGGTGGAGGAGGCCCAGGTCAGGGCTCAGGGGGTCATTGAAGAACTCAAGAAAAAGCTGGTGGAGGATGGATTTAATCCGGAAAAAGTCATCGGCAAGTTACTGGCCAGGAGGCTCGGGGCGGTCAGGGATATTGTCGATGAGGGGCGGGTTGGTTTGTACGACGCCATTGTGTTGGGCCGGCGGGGGTACAAAGTATTTGAAAGCGTCTTGTATAGCTCGGTGACCCGGCAGGTCTTGGAAGAGCATCTCGACGCCCCGATCTGGATTTGCCGTCAGCCGGAAGAAAATCGCCGCCATGTTCTCCTGTGCGTTGATGGCTCCGAAACCGCCTACCGGGCCGCGGACCACGTCGGGTTTATCCTAAAAGATCAACCATATCACTCCATCACGCTGTTGAACGTGGATGTTGGAGAAGGCATTTGGGAAGGGGCTATTTTTGCGGAGGCCACCAAGCGGCTGGTAGAGAACGGAATTGCGGAGGACCGGATCAGCACCCTGATGGTAGAGTCCCACAAAGTGGCCAAGACCATCATCCTGGAATCAGAAAAAGGCGCCTTTGCCGCCGTGGCCATCGGCCGAGTGGGTCGTAACAAGCCGATGTTCAAAGAATGGCTAGTCGGCTCCCGGGCCAAGCAACTTTTGGAAGACCTTAAAGGAGCCGCTTTGTGGATCACGGGATGATGCCGCCTGACCGACGTCTGGTTGGAACAAATTAAGATCCAACCAGCCGCCGGTTGTGAGCTATCCGTCAGGCGGGTTATCTGATCAAGCGTCGATGATCTTCAACGCCTCTTCGCGGTAAGAGTTCATGATATAGTCAATCCCGGTGATCTTGGAACATTCTTCAGTCAACGAGCAGAGGTCCTTTCTGTCGATCAAGTTCACTTCCCACTTTCTGGCCCCGGCCATCAATTGTTGCAATCCCACCTTAATTTTGTCTACGGCGCTGAAAATACCGATGGCACCCAAAGGCATTGTATCTGCTTCGTCGCCAAATTGGGCTTTGACGCGGGCATAGTTGATGAATATCTCGTCTTTGGTTGAGCCATACCTGGCCACTGTCTTGGGTAGACCGCCATCGTCGCCTTTAAGCCATTGTTCAATATTTTTACCAACCATGCCGGGGATCATCAGGGCCCGGCCCATGCACACAGCCTTGCAATAGGGAGCGCCCAAAGCCAGGCACTTGAACACATGATCCTCAGCCGAGAAACCACCGGCAAAGGCCAGATCGGGTACTCGTTTACCCTTCGCAGCTAAACGGCCAGCCAGGTCATAGGCCATGGAATGCAGATAGATGGAGGGAATGCCCCACTCATTCATCATCCGCCAGGGGCTCATCCCCGTGCCGCCGGGAGCCCCGTCTATGGTCAACAAATCTATCCCGGCATCGGCCGACCACCGGATAGCCATGGCCAGTTCCCGCATGGGATAGGCCCCCGTCTTGAGGGTGACCCGTTTGGCTCCTAACTGACGCAGCCTGGCCACTTCCGCTAAAAATCCTTCCTCGTCCACAAACCCCAGCCGAGAATGCCGCTCGAATTGTTTCAGGGCGCCGTTTTTAAACGCCTCCTGGTTGTCCGGCAGTTCTGGGTCGGGCGTGACGATGTATCCTCGTTTTTTCAATTCCAGGGCCCGGTCCAGGGAATCGACTTTGATCTCGCCGCCAATACATTTGGCTCCCTGGCCCCATTTCAGCTCGATGGTTTCTACGCCTAGTTTTTCGATCGCGTACTCGGCCACGCCAAACCTGGTGTCTTCTACATTCATCTGGACCAAGATGTCACCGTAGCCTTGGTGATACCGGCGATAGGACTCTACTCGGCGTCTCAGTTCCGGGGAGTTGGTGATTTTGCCGTTGGAGTTGCGCTGGAGTTGAGGATCGATGCCGCAGACGTTTTCGCCGCAGACGACACTGATCCCGCTAATGGCTGCCCCCACGGCAAAGTGTTCCCAATTCTTCCTGGCGATTTCGGTGCTGCCCAGGGCGCCGGTGAAAATGGGGACGGTCATCTTGACCTTATTTGTTATGCCGAATGAAGTTTCGGTGTTGACAGAGGGGAAGGTGGCATGGTCGGAGTCGGCGATGGTCCCGGACGCCCCCAGGGCATAACCATTGATGTTCAGATGGGAATAATCCACGGGGTAATCTTTATCCGCACCGGCCGTGACTGTACCGAAAGGTCCAGGATAGAGCAGTTCTCGACCTCTAAATGTGGTCTGGAACATATCGCAATTCCCGCGACAGCCGTCGACGCAGCGGCTGCACAGGCCCGACTGGGGCGCGACGTGACGGGAGCGGTTCCCGCTCATCACGGCTTCATTGGCGTTTGGCTTTTGGAAGTTCATTGGGTGTCCTCCTGGTCTGGTTTTGTGGTCATAAGATGCCGGTGGTCTTTTTTTATCCGGCACTTTATTGCCGTAACAGAGCGAGCAGAGCTTCCATATTTCAAATCGGCAGGGCCGGTGACTCGACCTTTATACGGCAACACATTGCCTTAGATATGCAAAAATATATGACCATGTCAACAAAAAAGTCACAATTCAATGTGGTTATTAAATACAGTTACGGTATAATTGCCGCAAGTCGCCGACCTGAGATTCTTTATGAGAAATGCTCCGGCACCTGCAGATGTAAACCCAAAATGCCACAACAGGGTGCGTCAGGGTCCCCAAAATATCCTTTATGCGGCAATATTACCTTTTAGGTAATTTTAAGAAAAGATACCTCAACCAATTCCGGTTTAACCTGGATCGTCAATACCCTGAGTTAGTCGTCGGGGGTGACCTGAGCATGACCTCCGCTAAAAACTTGACAAAGGCCCAAGAATTTGATTTATCCCTGGTTATGATCGATAAAGTAGAAAAGAAACAGTTGGCCATTTTGCGCGTGATCCGAGACGCTGGTCGACCATTGACCGGGTCCATGATTACGGAGGAGCTCACCGCTCTTGGTGTGGACATTAGCGAACGCACGGTACGCCTCTATATGTTGGCGATGGACCAGGAGGGATTGACTGAAAACCTGGGCAAGAAGGGACGCCGGATCACCGAACGGGGAATCCACGAGCTGGAAGATGCCCGAATTATCGAGAAGGTGGGATTACTCTCGGCCAAAATCGATCAGATGACCTTTACGATGGATTTTGACTTGAAGAGCCGCACCGGGACCGTGGTCATTAATGTGACTCTTTCCGACCCAGATCAGTTTACCAGCATCATGCCTCAATTTTGTCGGGTCTACAAAGAAGGCTATGCCATGGGCCGGTTAATGACCTTACTCCAACCAGGGGAACGGGTCGGGGACATTCTGGTTCCGGAGGGGAAAGTGGGGATTGGGACGGTCTGCTCCATCACCCTTAATGGTGTGTTGCTGCAACATGGCGTTCCTGTAACTTCACGATTTGGTGGGTTGTTGGAAATAAGAGACAAGAAACCGACCCGATTCGTGGAAATGATCACCTATGACGGGACCAGCATTGACCCGCTGGAGGTGTTCATTAGAAGTGGGATGACCGACTATATTGGGGCCACTGAAACCGGGAATGGCCGCATCGGAGCCAGTTTCAGGGAGTTCCCGGCCGCCGGTCGGAATAAGGTCAAGGACCTGGCCCGCCGGTTGGAAGAAATCGGCTTAGGTGGGTTTATGAGGATTGGGTTTCCGGGACAACAACTCCTGGAAATCCCGGTGATCGAAGGCCGGGTCGGAGCCATTGTCATCGGGGGACTGAACCCGGTGTCGGTTTTCGAGGAGACCGGGCGCCGCGTTTACTCCCGGGCCCTGGCCGGATTAATCAGTTTTGATCGGCTGTTCCATTATGCCGAACTGGAAGACCGTCTGCGCAAACTATAAACTAAAGCCTACAGCTAACATATTCCTGTGGCGCCCGCCCAATTAGCTCAGTCCTCAGCTTTGTGAAACCACAACCCGAGCAAATCCTTTTCCATCATCCCTGGGAAATCCTGTCATCCGAAATTAGCTTATCCGAATTTTTATGGCCCGTATCAGTTCACACAGTTTGACAAAGAAATTTTGCGGCCGATAAGGCCATAATATTGCCTCGGGTAGTCTGCCTGGGAATGTCCCGGATTCAATCCACGGCGGCGTAGATGCCTTTCCCTTTTTTGGTGATCAAGCCTTTGCTGAAGGCCTTGGCCAGGGAATAATGAATGGTTCTGATGTTCATCCCGACTGCCTTGGCCAGATCTTTGGGCGAGATGCCGTTAGGGTATTTCTGGACCATGGCCACGATTTGGTCGACGATGGTCGTCTTCACCGTCATGTCACGCTGAACCTTGGCCTCGGTCCTGGTCTTCACCTTTTTCAACGAGGTCCTCAGATCAGGGGAGATCTTGAGCAGAGAGCTTTCCAGCACGTCGATCTTTTTCTCTAGTTCTATCAAATCTCGGTGAGATGGCAGTTGGAGAACGTTGAGTATGGCTGAGACAAAGTCTTCGAGGCTTGGGGCCGAGTATCTCTTTTCTGTCATGGCATCTCCTTTCATCACCGGTGGTGGCGGACAATTGGCCACAAGTCGAACACCCTTGGAAACAACTCACCAAAATCACTCGCAACTGATAAAATCCATTTCACGCAGAAACTTCGGCATGAAAATAAAATAAGCCGGGACTTGCTAAATATTCTTTTTTGTATATGATTGAGATCGGTCCGGATGGTAATGGTAGATAAAACGTGCTGAGGAATTAGGCCTTGCTGGGTATTGATGGGGTGAGTGAAGGGACTTGAACCCTCGGCCACCGAGGCCACAACCCGGTGCTCTGCCAACTGAGCTACACTCACCATATTTGAATGCCAATACCACCGTTTTCGGAGTTAGTCAATCATTTTCTTTGAGTCTAACCTAATCTGATCACGGCACGCAAATCGTACGTGTTAGAGGTGAACATGTTCAAAGCCGTTATCTTGGGTATAATCCAAGGCATAACTGATTTCTTGCCCGTCAGTAGTTCCGCTCACCTGCTAATTCTTCAACATTTTCTCGGCATTGCCGAACCTGATGCCCTAGTTGACGTTTGTCTTCATCTGGGCACTCTCACGGCCGTTGTGGCCTTCTATCGGCGGCAGGTGGCCGGGGTGGTCACGGAGTTTTGGTGGATGCTCTGGAATGTCAGACAACGGGAAGAGCTTGCCGCGGCCTTAAACGGCCGACCCGCCCTGAGGGCGGCTATTTTATTAATTGTCGGCACTATCCCGACCGGCATCATCGGCGTCACGCTTAAGTATCAATTTGAGGCTCTCTTTTCGTCGTTGCTGGGTGTCGGCCTGGCCCTAATCATCACTGGACTGATCCTGCTGGGCACCTGCCGGGTGTCGGACAGCAGCCGGCGAATGCACCGGATGGGCATTCTGGACGCCGTAATCATCGGTATGATCCAGGGGTTCGCGGTGATGCCGGGGATCTCCCGATCGGGTTCAACCATTGCTGCGGCGCTTTACTTGGGGCTTAATCGCCGGGTGGCGGCCACTTTTTCCTTTCTGCTGTGTATCCCGTCCATCCTGGGGGCATCAATCCTGAAGTTACATGAATCACACCTCACGACCTTGAGCCTGGGCCCCATTTTGGCCGGCACGCTGGTGGCGGCCCTGGTGGGTTACCAGACCATCAAACTGCTGGTTAAGATTATCGACCAGGGACGCTTCTGGCTGTTCGCTCCCTATTGCGTTCTGATGGGGTTGGGAGTCGTGGTTTATGCGCTAATGTCAAGATAGGGTCATCCTGAATTCACCAACATCGCCGTAGCTACCCGCGTCAAACCGAAATCTTGGCGACAAATGCTGTTTGGTCTTCTTTCTCTTCAACTTCTTCATCGGATTAAACCCAGCTTACGCACGACAAAATGTCTGGGTTGGGGGCCATGCGGCCGGCGACGACACGCCACAGGGATGCCGCCGCCTGCGCCGAAGGACTAACTGGGCAAATTGCAGTCCATGTACTTAAACCGAGACATCATGTCCTTGAGTTCATCGGCCAGCTTATTAAGCTCCCTGGCTTTGGAGGTTAATTGAGCCGTGTGATGGAATATCTCGGCATTGGCCTTATCCACGGCCGAGACATCTTTGGCCACTGCTTCGG
>JADFXK010000079.1:10785-13481 GCA_015233625.1 Deltaproteobacteria bacterium
TCTTCCGTGGCCGCGGCCGTCTGCCGGGCCAGTTCTTTGACCTCGTTGGCCACCACGGCAAAACCCTTACCCGCATCTCCGGCCCGGGCGGCTTCGATGGTGGCATTCAGGGCGAGCAAGTTCGTCTGGTCCGAAATCTCGGTAATGGCCTCGGTGACCCGGCTGATTTCTTCCGCCGCGTGACCCAGTTCCTTGACTTTGGCGGCGGCGTTTCGGGCCTGGGTAACAGCCCGGTCGGTCATGGTCTTGGCCTTTTCCGCATTCCTGGCCAATTCGTTGATTACCGCCGTCATCTCATCCGATGACGAAGCCACCAACGAAACATTGCTGGATGTCTCTCCCATGGATCCGGCGACGGAATTCATGGTGTAGCTCATTTCTTCGGCGGCCGCGGCCACAGAGGTGGATTTGGCCGAGGTCTGTTGGGCCCCCGAGGATATCTGATTAGATATGGCGGTCAAGCTGCTTGCGGCGTCACCCAGGGTTTGGGCATTTCCGGCTACACATTCAATGATACCGGCCAATTTCTTGATGAACACGTTGAACCAATTGGACATGTCTCCAACTTCATCTTTGGATGTGACTTGAAGCCGCTTGGTCAAATCACCCTCGCCTTCTGCTATGTCCTTCAGCATCAGGCCGGCGTTCTTGATCGGCCGGGAGATCCGCCTGGAGACAAAAATAGTCACACCGATAATCAAAGCACAAAACACGGTAATAAACGCCACCATGCTGATGAGTTGTCGGGTGATCGCGCTGCTGGTCTCTTTCTCTTTATCCGCGACCATTTTATTTAAATCATCCAGGTACAACCCGGTGCCCACAATCCAGTTCCAGGGTTTAAACAACTTTACATAGGACATCTTGGCCACCGGTTCAGCGAACCCAGGCTTGGGCCACATGTATTCCACGTACCCCTGACCCTGCTCGGCGCACACCTTAACCATCTCCGCAAATAGCCGTTTCCCATTGGGGTCTTTGTAATCGGACAGATCCTGACCATTCATATCCGGCTTAAAAGGATGCATAATCATGTTCGGATGGGTATCGTTAATCCAGAAATAATCCTTGTTTTCAGGCCCGTAACGTAACGTGCTGATGATCTCGGCCGCCCGCTTCCTGGTGTCGGCTTGAGCCACCTCCATATAGATTCCCGAACCGATGATCCAGCCCCAAGGCTTAAACAGTTTTACGTAGGACAGCTTGGGCACCGGTTTGTCAGCCCCCGGCTTGGGCCACAGATAATCGACGAAGCCTTGACCATCTTTGGTACAAACCTTGACCATATCCACAAAAAGATGCTTCCCGTCGGGATCCTTAAAATCGGTCAGATCCTTACCGTCCAGTTCGGGCTTAAAAGGATGCATGATCATTTTGGGGTAAGAGTCATTGATCCAAAAATAGTCGTCCTTGTTGTATCTGGATTTCTTGACCAGTTCCAAGGCCGTCTTTTTCTTTTGATCGTCCGGGATGCCGGGATCATCGTGTGTCGCCGAGACAACCGTATAAATGACCTCAACGACGTTTCTCAATCGATCTTCGTATCTCTTGGACAACGCCTCTACGTTGCTGGCTTGTTTAAAGGCATCCTCGATAACCGAATCAGCGTTATTTACAAGATCTTTTAACTTCTCCTTCCTGGCGTCCAGCATCGTGGTCTTCATATGCGTAATTTCTTGCCGACCTCTTTGGCTTAAGGCGGTTATGGAGAGAGTGACAGCTACAATGCCCAGGGCGACCACTCCAGATGCCACCACGGTCATGAGTTTTTGAGCAATCTTCATACCACGTCCTCCCGGAATTTCTATATGTATATGCGGTTAAACGAATAGAAAGCAGATGAACTCACAAATTTATGGCCGGTATTACCGTGGATTACGGCACCATATAAAACAAGCTCAAAAAGCCCGATCTAACAGGTCCATTTGGGACGATAGTTGATAATCACGCCCCTGTCAATTATTATTCATCGGCCGAAACCGGCTCGACAAAGATACGGCTCCGGGTTGCGGGATTCGGGTTGCGCGTGGCGCGATGCGGGTTCAGGGGTTGGATGGTGAAACCGTCGCCATCGGATTTGCCTGGGCGTTGCCAATGGTTAACCTGGCTCGATCCGTTGGGGCTCATGCGGATTGATCATATTATAAAAAATGATACGATGGCCCTACCGCTAAAGTTAATGGCATTGACCCGCAAAACGCAACTCGCAGGTTGTTCAGGGCGCTTTTGTCAAGGCCAATCTGTTGTACAGTGTCTCCCAGACCTCCCAAAATTTAGGGAAAGACTTGGCCACACAGCCTTCATCTTTGATCCGGACGTCCGCCACCCGCAACCCGGCCACAGCTAGACTCATAGCCATCCGGTGATCGTTGTAAGTCTCTATATCCGCTCCGGACAACTTTTCGCCGCCGTAAATGACCAGTCCATCCGGCAGTTCCTCGACTTTGCCGCCCAGGCGCCGCAGTTCCGCAGAGACGGCGGCCAATCGGTCACTCTCCTTGTGCCGCAAATGCCCGACGTTGGTGATAGCCGTCTTTCCCTGGGCAAACAGGGCCATCACGGCCAGGGTGGGAACCAGGTCCGGCATGGTGTTCATATCCACATCAAGGCCCCGGAGCGGTCCCCCGATGACCGTGACTTCGTCCGGCATTTTGATGACCTGACAGCCCATCGCCTGGATTATCTCAAGAAAATTC
>JADFXK010000007.1:0-32267 GCA_015233625.1 Deltaproteobacteria bacterium
TTTTTCTCACCCACTACCTGGCCCTCGTACCGACGGCTTGTCTGGCCGCCATCGTGATGATCGCGGTCTACCACCTCATCGATTTTAAGCAGATCATTCGGGCGTTCATTGTGAAGAAGACCGACGGCGTGGTTATCATGATAACTTTTCTGACCACACTGGGACTCGGAGTCCAGATGGGAATCCTGTTCGGAATCATCTTTTCCTTCGGCTACATCATCTGGCAGGTGGCTCGGCCGCGGGTGTCCGTGATGGGGAGGCAGGAAGGAACCGCGGCCAGCTTCCACGATATCGCACTGGGCCAGGCCGAAACCTGGCACGATCTACTCATTATTAAAGTAGACGGCCCGCTCTACTTTGCCAATGCCACCCTGGTCGAGAACTCGGTCATCAACCTGCTGGCTGACTACCCGGAGGTTCGGACCATCATCATCAACGCCAGTGCGATCACGGACGTGGACAGCTCCGGGGACAAAGCCCTCTGGAACCTTCTCCGGATTATGATTCAAAAAGAGGTTCATTTTCTCATGGTTGCGGTAACCAAGCCGGTACTCGAAATAATGGACAGGTCGGGCTTCTACCAATTCCTTGGTCCCGAAAACTTCTATCACGCCCTTCCCGAGGCTGTGGCCGCAATGGGCCCAACTCCAACATTGGTGCCATCAAACGCGGTTTGCGGGGAACGTCCTTGAACGCCGGTTAGCGTCTATCGAGCCGACGCCACGGGTTTTGTCCAAGCCCGTGGATTCCTTCGGCAGCCCGAATTGTTTCCGACGGATCTAGTGGAAACAACTTAATTTAGCGACATCGTGTCGCACCTCTAATTTAACGGCCTTGGGGCAACACACGGCTCTGACCTTGTCTGCCGAGGCAGTTGCCGAGAATAGAGGTAACCCCAGGACAGGAAGTAATCTGAATGAGAAAGTACGTAAAATTAGATCTGATGACCAGGATGCTGGCCAGGCGTTCGGCTTGGGGTATTATGTGGATCTTATCCTTCCTGCTGTCGGTCGTATCCTCCGATGCCGCGGCCACTCCTGCTCTGACCAAAACCTGTACCGATCTCTGCCGAGGCGTCCCCGGTCTGAAGCCGGCTGAATGTCAAAAGAGCGGTCTGGAGCCGTCAGGAGCGTTCTCAACCAACGGTTTCCCTATTTTGATAAAAGAATATCCTCCAGTTCACTCTCGCAAACCTCAAGCGCGCATCCTGGTCATCGGCGGCACCCACGGCGACGAACCGGCCACGGTTATCACGGTCTTAAACTGGATGCAAAAACTTGATAAGTATCACTCCGGGGTTTTTCACTGGAAGGTCGTCCCTCTGCTCAATCCGGACGGTCTACTTAAAAAGAAGCCCACCCGGACAAATGCCAGGGGGGTGGACCTCAACCGAAATATGCCCAGTTCTTTGGGGGGCCGGGGGACGTATCAACGCTGGGCCGACAAAACCAACCGAGATACCCGTCAGTTCCCCGGTTTGAAGCCGGCCGGCGAACCTGAATCCAAATGGCTGGTCAAACTTATTCAAGAGTTCCAGCCCCAGGCCATCATATCCGTCCATGCTCCCCTCAACGTGGTCGATTTCGATGGACCGGGTCAGGCTCCGACCCAATTGGGCCGGCTGCGATTGCGACGCTTAGGCAATTTTCCCGGCACGTTGGGTAACTATGCCGGCGAAGTACTGGGGGTGCCCGTGGTCACCCTGGAACTGCCGTCAGATTCCATCCCGCCCTCCTCCGCAGAACTGACCGCCATCTGGACAGATCTGGTGAAATGGCTCAAGGCCGGCATCCCGGTCAGCCACCCCGATAGCGCTCCGGCCAAGAAAGTCACTTCTCAGGGAGTCGCGGCTGAATGATTTACCTGACGTGTTTGACGCGATCCCGATAAAAAAACTTCGGCCTCTATTCAGCAATCGAGATTTGTTGGCAAAAAATCCCCAATTCCATAAAATAGCCTTTACACCCGTCTTATCTTAAGGCAAACTATCTCTTTTAATCTGCCTCGGCCCGAGTCACCCTAGGTGCCTCAGGTAAGCTCTACGCACGGCAAATCTAGAGCCGACCAATATAGGACAACTTAACCAAATAAATCAACGAGGTAACCTCGTGAGAATTGCTATTACCACTGAAATTACCGATGATCCCGAACCAACCGGATGCCAGTACTATGCCTCTCATTTAATCAACGAATTGCTTAAGCGTGACGATCTGGACATCACCCTGATCGGCTCGGACAGATTCCGGCGGGAATTGTTTCCCGATAACGCCAAAAGTTATATCCATAAACCGTTCCGCATAATGAATACGGCTTTCTTTTCGTCGTTGATAAACCCGCCGCGCTGGCTTAATGAGTTCGATATCATTCACTGTCCGGTTCCCATCGCCCCGTTTTTCTTTAAACCGAACGCCCAAGTGGTAATGTCGATTCACGACTTGATTCCCAATCTGTTCCCTCAATACAATACGGTCAGAAGGAATATCTACTTTAAATACTTACTGAAGCACAGATTACAAAGAGTTGATAAGTTGATCTCAGTCAGTGATAATACCAAGCAGGACTTGATCCGACTGTTCAATATCCCGTCGGAACGAATCGTGACCGTCTATGAGGGTGTCGATGAACAATTTCAACCGACGGATAAATCAAAAGAAGACTTCATTCTGGCGGTGAGTACCCTTGAGCCGCGCAAAAACCTCAAGGAAATTATCAATAGTTACATCAGACTCAAAAAGCAGTCCCATATTTCAGCGAAACTTCTGCTGGTCGGCCGATGCGGCTGGTATTATCATGACATCTTAAAAGTACCGACCGAATATCGGGACGACATTAAATTTTTGGGCTATGTACCCCGGGACAGGTTGGTGGAGCTTTATCAGACAGCTCTCTTCTTTGTCTTTCCGTCCTTTTACGAAGGGTTCGGGTTGCCGGTCCTGGAGGCCATGGCCTGCGGCTGCCCGGTCATAACCAGTAACCAGTCGAGCCTCCCCGAAGTAGGTGGTCAGGCCTGCCATTATGTTGATCCATACAAGCCAGTGGAGATGGACCAAGCCATTCACCTTCTGCTAACGGATGAGACTTACCGGACCGACTTGGCCGCCAAGGGACTGCTCCAGGCCCAAAAATTTACCTGGAAAAAATGTGCCGAAGAGACTCTGGCCGTCTACCAATCGATGTGTTGAAGGCAGCTCGTCCCAGATGCCGAATATGAATCCCGGCGCCGGTAATCCGGCCGGGTTAATCAACTCTAATTGAAAACGAGCTTGATCTTGTCTTCCCGCCCCAGAGTTCTGGTCATAAACAAATTTTATCCACCCTGGATAGGTGGCATTGAAAAGGCCGCCGCCGTAACGGTGGAGTCCTTATGGCACGACATTGACTTCCGCGTGTTGGTCTGCTCCCCTGATGGCCATGGTTCTTCCCAGGTGCTGCATGGGGCCACGGTGCTGCGCGCCCCATCCGTCGGCGTCTTTTGGTCTATGCCGGTGTCATTCCGGTTCATGGCTCTTTACCAAAAACTTGTCCGGGATTGCGACCTGGTCCATTTCCATGAGCCATTTCCGATGGGGACCTGGGTGGGCTGGCGCTACGGTTTTCCCCGGGGAGTGTTGACCTATCATAGCGACATCCACCGGCAACGAATACTCAAGATAGCCTATCAGCCTATTTTTAATCGTTTCCTACACAAAATTGATTTGATCATGCCGACGTCGGCCCGGCTGGCCGCACATTCGAGGTCGCTGGCTCCATTTGGTCATAAACTCCGTCCAGTCCCGCTGGGGATTGAGGATCAGGCCGGTCCGGTTACTCCGGCTCAACAGGATCAGATTCAGGCCATCCGGGAGTCGGCTCAAGGTCGAACCGTATTCTTCAATGTGGGCAGAATGGTTTCCTACAAAGGGCTGGATGTCCTGTTAGATGCGATGCGATATTGCCCCTTTGCCATCTTATACCTGGTCGGCGATGGACCGGAAAGACCGAGCCTGGAACGTTTGTGCCAAAAGTTGGGACTTACCGAACAGGTACGTTTTTGCGGCGTGGTCTCGGACATGGACTTGCCGGGATATTTCCGCGCCGCGGATGTATTTGCCCTACCCTCCAATTCGCCAGCCGAGGCCTTTGGGCTAACCCAACTGGAGGCCATGTCTTACGGGTTGCCGGTGATCAATACCGATCTCTTTACCGGCGTGCCGGACGTCAGCCTGCATGGCCAAACCGGGCTCACGGTGCCGGTTAATAACGCCCAAGCCTTTGCCGCGGCTATGACGATTTTATCCGAAGACGCCGGTCTCCGGGAGACATTTGGAAAAAATGCCAGGGAACGCTTCGAACGCCTGTTCACTCTTGAAATCACGGCCAAAGAAACACTCAAGGTATATCAGGAAGCGCTAACGAAGAACCGGCGACGGGAACTTTGACATCTATGAGGTCGAGCATGAACCAAAATGATAGACAAAACTCAGATAACGCACCGGTGTTTGTAATCATGGCCGGCGGGTTCGGGACCAGGTTCTGGCCCTTAAGCACCAAGGAAAACCCTAAGCAGTTTCTTGATCTGTTTGGGCACCGTTCCTTATTACAACAGTGTTTTGACCGAATTTCCGGATTGACTTCACCGGATCGGGTGCTGGTCTTGACTAATCAATCGCTCACACATCTGGTGAGGAAACATCTCCCGGAATTGCCAGAGGACAACATTATTGGCGAACCTGCCCGACGGGACACGGCCGCGGCTGTGGCCCTGGCCGCGTTCATCTGCCGGGCCCGTTACGGACAAGTCACCATGGCCGTGTTGGCGGCGGACCACTTGATAGAACCGCGGGGTGTCTTTACTAAGACCCTACTCTCGGCGATGCAGGCCGCCGACGCCGGGGAAAAACTCTATACTTTCGGTATCTCGCCAACTTATCCGGCCACTGGTTACGGTTACTTGGAATTAGGTGAATGTCTCGATGACGATCATGGAATCAAACATTTTAAGTTGATCAGCTTTAAGGAAAAGCCGGACTTCGAGACTGCCCGAAACTACCTGGAATCCGGCCGATACAGATGGAACAGCGGCATGTTCGTGTGGCGAACCGATACGATTATCAATGAATTCAAACAACATCTGCCTGAGCACTACGATGCCTTTAGTGAGCTTATACCTGCTTACCGCACTCCCGCCTGGGAAGAGAGACTCCGGGCCACCTTTGAGGCCCTGAAGCCTATTTCCATCGATTTCGGCGTAATGGAAAGAGCTCAGCACGTATCCTGCGTCTCATGTTCGTTTAACTGGAGTGATGTTGGCGGTTGGCCGGCTTTGGATGGGCTGCTCGACCAGTGTGCGGAAGGCAATTCCGCCCGAGGACAACTGGTCACTCATCAGGCCGAGGGGAATCTGGTCTATGCCCAAGACGAATCCGAGCAGGTAGCCTTGATCGGGGTGTCCAACCTGATCGTGGTCAGGGCCGGGAAGCAGACTCTAATAGTGCCTAAAGACCGGGCGGAAGAAATTAAACACCTGGTGGCTAAATTTCAGGACGTTAATTAAAAGCCGCCGGCCATCCGCTACGAACAATATATACCTCAAGCGGTCATATTTGTCCCTTATGAATCAGGAACAATGAATAACTTGACTTCTTGTGGCTTCGCCACCCAGACAACAAGTTGTCTGGGCCACCCTCCTTTAATCCTGGGGCCACAGGGTGATATACAACGGATCGTCTACACCGCGAAGCAGGAAGAAGTAAGGCAAAAGAACGCCAATTATGCCGGTTCAAAGAATACTACCTCAGGACGAGTTGACCATGACCCCGCCGGGTAAGCGTATCCTATTAATTAATCCCTGGATTTATGATTTTGCCGCGTTTGATATGTGGGCCAAACCATTGGGGTTGCTTCTTTTAGGCGGTGAATTGATGCGGCGGGGTTACCAGGTCCGGTTGGTGGACTGCCTGGACGCCCCGGCCACTAGACGGCGGTTTGGCACCGGAAAATTCAAGAAGACCGATATTCCCGTACCCAGCACGTTATATGGCATTAAGAGACACTTTGGCCGCTATGGCTTGTCATCGCAAGAGGTTATAGGCAAACTGGCTCAATCACCACGTCCGGCGGCCATTTTGGTCACCTCGCTCATGACCTACTGGTATCCAGGGGTGGTGGAGGCTATCCGGTTAGCCAGGGTGGTACATCCCGGCGTGCCCATCATTCTGGGCGGGATTTATGCCCAGATCTGCCCGGAACACGCCCGGGAGGTCTGCGGGGCGGATGTGGTCTTTGCCGGAAATGATCTGGCCGCGGCCACCCAACTGGTAGCTGAGGTGACCGGCGGCGGGATGGAGACTGAGCATTCTGAAGACTCATCCATCGGCCCCTTTCCGGCCTGGCGGCTGATCTCCCAACCGTCATATTTGGTGACGGCCACCTCATTTGGTTGTCCGTTCAGTTGTCCCTACTGTGCCTCAAAAATACTCAACCGGACATTTTGGCAACGGGACGTGGACGTGGTCCTGGCCGAGATTCTCCTATGGCATAAAATCAGCGGATGCCGGGATATTGCCTTTTATGACGACGCCCTGCTGGTCAATGCGCCAGATCACATTATCCCGATTTTGGAAGGGCTGGTGGCCACCGGAATAGACTTTCGGCTGCATTGCCCAAATGGTTTACATGTATCCCTCTTCACGGAAGACCTGGCGGCGCTTCTGTTTCGGGCCGGTCTGACCACCATCCGATTAGGCCTGGAAACAACCTCTGCGACCTCACCAGCCGCGTTGGGGGCGAAGACGTCTTTTGAAGATTTCAAACGGGTCATCAGAATGCTTCGGCAAACCGGATTCCAATCCCATAATTTGGGGGCGTATCTGTTGGTTGGACTACCAGGACAAAGTGCCGCAGAAGTGGAAGACTCCCTGCTTCAGGTCATGGAGACCGGAGCCAGACCCTACCTGGCTGAATACTCTCCGTTACCCAAGACGGCATTATGGCCTCAGGCGGTCGCGGCGGCTAAGTTTGATCTAGCCGAAGAGCCTCTTTATCATAATAACACTCTCCTGCCCTGCTCCAGCCCTGATCTGACCCATGAATTCCTGTCCAGGATGCGGAAGAACGTGGCAGATCAATTTCATGGCCGATGAGTCACCGGCTTCCAACCGGCTCTGCCGATCGGATGAATAGAGCCCGCCAGTGGCCCGATCGGACCGGCGACTCAGCAGGAAAAAAACTCATTTTGTCTTTAAAAGATAGGATAATCATGGGCACGGCCACACGGGGAAGAGGGAATGCCGACCGGAAAAAATCTCTGATCAACATCCGTGCGATTCCTCTGTTGCATGACTTTTGGGGCAAAAATTTCAAACGATATCTAAATTCCGAGGGGCTGAAGCGAACCCTTAAGATGGCGTTATCCCATCCCCAAAGTGAGTTGATCACCAGCTTATCTGAACTCAGAGGCGGTCCGTTTCCCCCGGAGGGTCTGCATCAAGTCAACGTCAGTTTGTTTCAAGAGGGAGATTTTCAGTATGTGTTTAAGGTTACCGTCCGGACCTGTGATGGGGCGGAAACCCTACTGGCCATGATCGTGGCCAAAGACACTGGGCACCTGAGCCAGTTGGCCCGGTCGGAACATGGTAATCTGAAGTATCTTTATCAGCGCCGCCCCGAATATCTGGTCAGGCCGTTGTCCGGTGGGGAGTTGCCGGTATCGCCTCAACAGGGTGGGCTAACCAGACCGGTTTATTACTATTTCACTTGCTGGCTCAGCCGATTTCATGAACTGGGCGTGAATCGGCAAATGAATTTCTATATAAACGAGATCCCTTATCACCATTTTGATCGCCAAACATCTGACTTCATCAAAGTTCAGATCCTCAAGATTTTATTTAGCTGTTATGATCCCGTGTCCCAACGGGCGATTGAACCGGCCAAAATTGGGGCCGGAGACTTCGTGATCACCCGTCCGGAAGCGGGTAAGCCTATCCGTCTTCGGTTGATTGCTTGTCGTCGAATCTCAGCCAAGGTCACCCTGGAAAAGTGTCTTAGCCTGTATCTGGGTTATCACGGCGATTGGGGAGACAAAATTTTTACCTACATCCCCAGCAATCCCATGTTATTAACCCAAGCCATTAATGACGGTTTGATTGTCCCGCATCATTTGCCGCTCGAAGACGTCATAAAGGCCCTGACCAGGTACCGTGACAAATTGACCAGGGAAAGAGAATGGTCAGACGCCTGGAGTCCGTTGCCGGTCATCAGGCAATTGCTGAAACCAAACGCCTTCCCGGCCAGGATGAAAAAAGCCCAACACCAGGGATTTGGAGAAAAAGCCGAAGACCTTGAGGGTTAAAAAAACCTGGCCAGTTATTGCAGCAGGCGCAATGCTTGAAAAATCACTGCAGCCTCCGCGGTCTTGACCACAGAAAAGACGGGCTGTTACCCTGGGCCGTTCCTTTTGCGGCAAGTGCGGCATTATCCCAGAAGCGACCAGGGCGGACCCTGCGGCGGGGGAGCCTCCAGGGTGATCTGTTCGGCAGAGATGGGATGGTGAAAGGTCAGACTTTGGGCTTGAAGGGAGATTATCCCATCTTCCAGTCCATGGGATGATCCATAATTCCGGTCGCCGTATATGGGATGCCCCAAAGCGGCCAGTTGGGCCCGGATTTGATGACGGCGTCCGGTGGCCGGGATCACCTGGACCAGGCTGGTGCGGGGTCCTGTTTTCAACGTCTTATAACTAAGTTCGGCGGATTGGGCGGTGGCCTTTCCGGGAGAGGTCAAAACCGATTTAAAGCCCTGGCGGATGAGGTAAACCTTAGCTGTTCCGGCAGGAGGGGCCGGATGACCTTCCACCACGGCCAGATATATTTTAATGATTTGGCGGTTGCGAAACTGGGCTGATAACCGCCTGGCCGCTTTGGATGTCTTGGCAAACAGCACCACACCCGACACCGGGCGGTCCAATCGATGCAGTAACCCCAGAAACGCCTGGCCTGGTTTCTGGTATTTTTCTTGCAACCAGTGCTTGCCCAGATCCAACAAGGACGGCCGACCGGTACTGTCACCCTGGGTGAGCATTCCAGCCGGCTTGAATAGGCCCAAGAGGTGATTGTCTTCATAAAGGACGTTCTGAGCAAGAGTTTCAAGATCCAGATCCGGGGTGATGATCACGGATATCTCTCCCTGATGAGTTAATTGAGCCATTCAAAAGGAGCATAACCCGGATAACAGGCCGAAACGTTAGCGTCCTCGGAGTCATGCTCTTTTTTAATGATAGAATCCAACTTCAAACGACCATAACCAAAGGCGGGTTGATGAAACCCAGTTTAGATTACCTGATTCAACTTTTCAAACAATGCGGAATCAAGCTTTCAGAAAGAGAGAGCCGGTTATTCTGGAATTTCCACCAGCACCTCAGAGACAAAAACGAGGAGTTGGATCTGACTCGGATTCGCCGGTTCGAAGACATGGTGCTCAAGCACTATGCCGATTGTGCGCTGGTTCCGCGGTTGGTGGAGTTGGCCTCACCGGTGCTTGACATCGGCACGGGGGCCGGATTTCCGGGTATTCCCATAAAGATCATGCAGCCGGAGATTCAGTTAATTTTGGCCGAAGGGCGGGGCAAGCGGGTAGCCTTCTTAGAAGAAATGATCAAGACATTGGAACTGCGCCAGGTCGTGGTCTACCCGCATAAAGTGTCCGGCAGTTTCGAACATCAGGTCAAAACGGTGATTACCCGCGCATTTGAACCGATGATCGAAACACTTCGGCGGGTCGGATCATTTCTTCCTCCGGGCGGAAAAGTGGTTTTCATGAAAGGCCCGGGCTGTGATGACGAGATTAACGACTCCTGTCGCGCATATGACCAGGAATACCGGTTAGACCGAGACATTCCGTACGCCATTCCAGGCACAACCTACCAGCGACGATTGGTGGTTTTTGCCCGGACCGAGGAATTAATGCGATTTCGTCAAGATGGGGAGGCCCAATCGCAGGCGGCTCTAACCGACCCTCATGGGGGCCAGATGAGAGTAGCTGAAATTAACAGTCCAGCCAATGAGACATTCAAGACCTTCATCAAGGTGCTGTCGGGTCGGGGCATCAAAAAACATGGTCTGGCTCTGCTTTCCGGACCGAAGCAAGTCAAAGAAGTGCTGCGTGATTTTCCAGAGCGGTGTCAGGGATTACTGGTTTCGAGCAAGAGTTCGGAAGAGATTGAGGGAGGTCCGCCTCACGTGACCATATATCGGCTCCATCCCGAGCTTTTCCGTCAAGTCGATCTGTTTGGCACAAATCGGGGAATTCTCTTGGTCACTCAGACGCCTTTGCCGGTTTGGTCCGATGCCCTATGGTCCAAAGGATGCACCTTGTTTGTCCCGTGCCAGGATCCGGCTAATGTTGGAGCGCTTATTCGGTCAGCGGCCGCTTTTGGGGCAGCCGGAGTGGTATTATTGAAAGAAGCGGCCCACCCCTTTCATCCCAAATGTGTTCGGGTGGCGGGGAGCACTCTGTTCAGGACAAAGTTATGGGCCGGACCATCAATCCAGGAATTAGCCTCCAGCCGGATTCCGCTGATCGGACTGTCTCCAGATGGGTCGGACGTGGCATCTTTCCAATTCCCCGAAACTTTTGGTTTGATTCCCGGGTTAGAGGGGCCGGGGTTGCCCGCCGCGGTCGGTCGTCAGGTAACCCTATCCATCCCTATGGCCGAACAGGTCGAGTCAATTAACACCGCACTCTCGGCCGGGATCACGCTTTACCTGTGGCAGCGGCAGGTGCACACTCCAAGATGAGCATCGGGACTCTAGTCCTCTCACCCCGAAACAGGCTCAACCCGCAACTCGAAACGCGGAACTCGCAACCTAGGACGCCTCAAGCCTCAGGCTAACCCCGTCAAAGGTAATTTTCTGGATACTCGTCCTGTCGACCTTGTCAAGGATGTCTGACAACAGTTCCAGGTTAAAGACGACGATTTTTTCGTTGGGATGAATCATATTGATATCTCTAACAATCTTCCGTTCTTTAACATTGTAAACATAAGCCACCACTTCGGCGAATTTGAGTATCTTCCCGACACCGCTGCTTCGGCCGTTGGGCAGTGGCTGGTCATCCCTAGACTGGAGGATGATTCCTCTATGGCCCAGGTATTCCCGTAAGAAACCGAAATGAATATTCCATAGGTTGTCGTCGGGCCGGACCAGGTAGAGGCCGTAGGCGGCCCGAGCTGCTTTTTTTTGAGACTCTATGGCCACGGCGGTGCGCGCGGTATCGCTGATCGGCCCGGCAGGTCCGGCCTTGGATGTATCCACCTTCTTTTGGACCATGCTGGTCTTGATGTCGGACGGCAAATCTTCGCCTTGAACCGTCCTATTATCCAGGATATGCTTTTGTTGCTTGACATCCTCCATGATTTGCGACATTGAGATAGTTGTACCACCAACCTTAACCGCTTCACCTTCTTTGACCACAGCCGTCACTGATTTATCCAGCCCCGACTGTTTCTTCCGTTCGCCTAATTCAGTGGGGGGTTGTGGCGTCCCACTCACTTCTCCGGCAGGTGGAGTCTTGGTGGCTTCTTTCATCTCCTGGCTAACGGACGCCTGATTGAGATCGATCACTTTGGCCGGGGGCACGGCCCCGGGAGAAGGTTTTCCCAGCGTTTTTGTCACGGCGGGTGAGGCTACTACGTTCGGGGCCTGTTGCTCAGTCTCTTGGGATGAGAAAAGTTTTTTGAAATCACCTGGTCCGCCATGCTGATCTCTCTGGCTGATTATTCGGAGTCCGACCAAAATAATCACCAAAAGACTGACGACGGCTATAATTATGGTATATTTGTGCCGTTTCAGTAGCTCCATATCATCCTCCGGGGTTGGATGGGCCTTTCGGCCAGGTTACTTATCCATAATTTCAAGCATTTCTTATATAATAAATTCCACCGCGGGTCAATGAAAAAGCCATTTTCGTGTTGCGGGTCAATGCCATTAAGCTAAGGGTCACCTCACTATTGTCAGGAATGACATAATGACGTTAGATTTCTATATTCGCTTGAAATGACAGCAGGCTGCATGTCACAGGTTGATGGTGGTCTTCAACAAGTAACCCGTAACGCGCAACCCGTACCACGCAACAGTTTTTTATAACCATGTCGAGTATACTTCACTCTAACCTGATCGGGAAGAAAAACATAACATGGGAAACAACCAGACCCCTCTTAAAGATATTTTTGGCCCGTCGGGTCTGCTGTCCAAAACCTGGCCGGAATATGAATTTCGCAAGGGACAATTAGATATGGCTGGCATGGTGGCTCAGGCGCTTTCGGACAGCCGCATGGCCATCATTGAGGCCGGTACCGGCACGGGCAAGACCTTGGCCTACCTGGTCCCCGCCATCCTAAGCGGGATGAAGGTGGTTGTCTCCACCGGAACCAAGAACCTGCAGGAACAGATTTTCTTTAAAGATATTCCCTTTATTCGGTCGCTGGGTCTCAAGGAATTCAGATCGGTGCTGATGAAAGGACGTCAAAACTACCTCTGCCTCAACCAGCTTATTAAAATTGCAGGACAATCAAGCCTAGGGTTGTCTAAGGAAAAATCACCATTAGACCGCATTTGGGATTGGTCTAAGAAGACAAAAACCGGAGACAAATCGGAATTAACCTGGCTGGCTGAAAATGATCCTCTCTGGTCCAAGGTCGCGTCCCGGGCGGATCGATGTCTGGGACAAAAGTGCTCTAAGGTGCAGGATTGTTTTCTTAACCGACTCCGGGGAATGGCGGCTAAAGCCGACCTGGTGGTGGTTAACCATCATTTGTTCTTCGCTGATCTAGCCGTGCGGGAATCTGGTTTTGGAGCGGTCATCCCCATGTACGAAGCGGCTATTTTTGATGAGGCCCACGAATTAGAGGACACTGCCGGGCAGTATTTCGGCGTCTCGGTGAGTACCTACCGGTTTTCCGACCTGATAACAGATATCCGAGGTGCCCTCAAACCCAAGAACCGGCTTACCCCCAAAATATCGGATCTGTTGGATAGCCTGGATCGGGCTCTCAAATTTTTCTTCGACCTGTTTGGGCAGATGGAAGGACGCCGACCCATTCCCAAGAAACCACCCAGTGCCAATATGGTTAACCAGGCAGTGGAAATAAGAGATAGGTTGTCGGATTTAGGCGAGCTAATGCTGGATCTGGCTAAGGGCGATCCCAATTTTGAGACATTACCGGACCGGACCAAATCACTCAAGAATGATTTCTGGTCACTCATGAACGATGATGACGACAATTATGTCTACTTCAGCGAGAGTCGGGGCAAGCACACGTTCTTGTCTAGTTTACCCATTACAGTTCGGGACCTTTTGGCCAAGAGCCTGTTTAGCCAGGAAAAACCATTTATCTTGACCTCAGCCACCCTGTCCACCGGCGGAGATTTCAATTATGTCAAGTCCCGCCTGGGGGTTACGGAATCCACTCTGGAATTGGTAGTGAATTCCCATTTCGACTACGCCCGGCAGGCCATACTCTATGTGCCGGCCAGGATGCCTTCTCCTTCTCACCCGGATTTTATTCGAAGCGCGGCCGAAGAGATCTCTCGCATTCTCCACATGAGCTCCGGCCGAGCTTTTGTTCTATTCACCAGCTATCGGAACATGACCCAGGCTTATGATCTTCTGGCGTCGCAACTCCCCTATACCATGATGATGCAGGGGGAACGGCCCAAAACAGCCCTGATCGACGCATTCAGGAAAGACCGTCATTCAGTTCTATTCGCGACCAGTAGTTTCTGGCAAGGGGTGGACGTTCCAGGGGAGGCATTAAGTTGCGTGATCATCGATAAGCTGCCCTTTGACCCGCCGGGTGACCCGGTTGTTTCGGCCAGGATCAACATGATGAACAAAGAAGGGAGATCACCATTCATTGAATATCAGGTTCCGGTGGCAGTCATCGCCCTGAAACAAGGATTGGGCCGGCTTATCCGGGGCTCGAAGGACCGGGGCCTAATGGCTGTGTTGGATACCAGACTGGTGTCCAAAGACTATGGGCGGGTATTCATTAAAAGCCTTCCCCAGGCGCCGTTGACTCGCCGTCCTGAACATGTCGTCGAGTTTTTCCGCCGAATTGACGGAGATTCCAAGAATAATGTCGGCTGAAACAACTCGTTAAGGGATGCCCCTGATCATCCGGCCGGCGGAGCGGGCAGCATGGGCCTGGAGTATGGGGTTAAGGTCCTCGGTAACCACGAAAAAGGACGCACATATATCATCAATTCTGTGCGTCCTCTGTCGGATCCTTGCTTTGCGACGGCAATTGATATCAGAAGCCGGCCAGCCTTTTGGGCAGATCACCAATAGCTTCACTGATAGTGGTGACGATGTTGAGAAGGCGGGTGTAGCTCATGGCCAGGCCGATGTTGGCCGCCAATAGATGCAGGGAGTCTATGTCTTGAGGGGAAATATCCCAGACCTCGTGGTGATAAAGCCGGAGAACGCCGACAATGTCATTCATGAAGGTGATGGGTATCGAGACAATCGTCCGGATGCCTTCCTTTTTGGTTTCTGCAGGATATTGCAGGCGGGGATCCGTCTCTGCGTCTCGAATAATCACTGGTTTGCCATTTAAGGCGTCGCCAATACTTTTGTCAGCCTTGATCGGTCCTTTGAACAGATACGTCAGGCTTAACCCAAAGTTGGCCAGCATCTCCAGATCGCTGGTTTCCGGATTCAGGGCAAATATGGCGCAGCCCTTAATCTGCAAAGCGGCTACCAGGAGCTGAGTCAGGTGATTGGTCATAATATCCAGCCGATCCGACTGGGCCACAGCGTGGGTGATAATCTTAAATGTCTCTATAGTAATTTTATCTTCATCAGCCATTCCTTACCTCCTCGATGGCGGTGATCAGATACACCGGAATAGATACTACAATGCATTCATCACACTTGTGACGGAATCACATCCGCCGTCAGTCAGTTGCGATTCAAATATGACGCACTATCGGCCAAATTTTGTTCGCCTAGACTAAGTAACTAGAATTATTGCTTTGTCTTTCAGAACTGAGGCGACTTTGGTCGACACTCTTTTCTTGAAGAGCCCAGTGATTTTTGCCGGCCGGGGAGCCATCACGATGATGTCAAAATTGCCGTTATTGGCCGTTTCAATTATTTCGTCAGCCACGTCTCTGTGGCGGCATTTGAATATGTAGTCAACATTGCCCTCTGAAAAGCCGTTGCTTATCAGATGCTGCCGGGCGACCTTAACCCCTTCTTCGTTTTGGACGATGACTTGAGACATCAGATTCAGACTGGCTTTCAGTCTATCCGGCATCGGACCCACATCAGCCTCAAAGGCCGGCAAAGGTGGATACGTGTGCATAATCGTCACCTGCACTTCCGGGTTACTCGCAAAGGTGCGAATAATAAAATCCAAGGCTTTCATGCCATAGTTGGAGTAGCTATAATTTAATAGGATTTTTTGTTTGGCCATATCAACCTCCTTAGCTCATTATTGTCATGCGCATTCAACTAGCTGGGCCACGGCATGGCACGAAAACGTAAAACCGGGTATATGAACATTGATCGTTCGATTAAATTTTCCTGGTGGCGACATCTCCGGGTGCAAACCCCATTTGTCGGCGCCGGGCAGCAATATAGGCGGTGGCTCCGCACCATGTGGACGCATCATATGTTAAACAAGTGCATTAGTCAAGCATAAAAGCGAATCAAAGGGGCGAGTTGCGGGCGCCGGGTGGTGGCCGCGAGTTTGTGGCTAATTACCATGCGGTTATCTTGGACACACCACATCTGGCCCGTATCTGCTTCACCCTCACCGTGTCCGGCCTAGTCTGGCGGCCCTGGCCAGGGATTCTACCACGAAGGTTCCGGTTAAAGAGACCTGGTAGAATCCGGTTAAACCGTGGAGTCGATGACTTGACCGGCGTCAGCTAATTTCGGCTCATCAGGTGGGATACGGCCCGATCGAGACCGTCGAGGGTAAGCTCAAACATGGGGAAGATGCTTGAAATCATCCCAATGGTCCAGGTATAGGGCCACTGGTTCGCCGGAACCGGATTCAACCAGACACTATGCCTGAAGGTGTCGGCCAGGAACTGCAACCGTTCTTCACTGGGCCGGCCGCTCCGGTCATTAACATATATTGAACCATCCGGGGAGCGGAGTTCATACGGCGCCATGCTCGCGTCTCCCACGACAACCAGTCTGGTCTCAGGGTCTTTTCCTGCGAATTCCTCTAATCGGATCGGGGTCAAACGGCGTGACGCGTCCGCCCAGATGTGACCGTAGATTGTGTTGTGGAAGAAATATGACTTGACGTCCTTGAATTGGGCTCGGGCATAGTTGAACAGAACTTGAACCATCTCGATGTAAGGATCCATTGACCAGCCGCCATTATCGATCATCAAGATGACCTTTAGCCGGTCCCGCAAGCTGCGGTCAAAGATGATCTCGATCTCACCGGCGTTTTTTAATGTCGCCCGAATCGTTTCATCTACATTAACCTGGTCTTTGGGCCCTTCCGGGACCAGCCGCCGCAATCGCTTCAGGGCCTCACCCATTTGGGACTGGGTTAGCGGTCCGTCCTGGGAATAGTCACGATACCGTCGCTCCATGGCCACCTTAATGGCAGATTTGTTCATGGACTGGCCGCCGACCCGCATGCCCCCGGGATGGGTTCCCGAATGCCCCACGGGAGAGAAACCACGCGTGCCGATCCATTTGTGCCCGCCGTGATGGGCCTCGGTCTGATCTTTTAGGCGCTCCAGAAAATAATTGATCAACTCTTCCGGGGTCATTTTGGCCAGAGTCTCTTCGTCTACGCCCAATGCCCTGGCCAAAGACGGCGGATCATTGAGCCATTCATGCAACAGGGCTTTGGCCATTTCATCAAGTTCGACCCCTTTGAAATCGGCCAGTTCGGCTCCCTGGAAATAATGGGCGAAAAGCTGATCATAGATATCAAAGTAGCGTTCGCTCTTGACCAAAATAGCCCTGGCCGAGATATACAGATCATCTACTCCGGTCACCAGTCCTGAGTTAAGGGCCTTCTGCAGGCGCAGGAATGATGTCGGCGAGACGGGTACTCCGGCTTCCTTTAGCATATAAAAAAAATTAACGAACATGACGATCCCTTAAGAAATCTCTCAAAAAGCCGGATGGTTGACGACAGGGTTCAGGCCCGAAGACGAGGCACCTGACGGAGGGCCTGGCCATAATCCGGACTCTTCTTAAATAGCACACCCAGAAAAGGCACTTTGCCCAGGGCCAGGTCTTTGGGCTTGAAGTCCGGATCCATCTTCAGGGCTCGAATCCAGTTGATTAATTCTCTGGTCGCCGGTTTTTTTTCAATCCCCGGAATCTCTCTGGTCTTGTAAAAGGTGGTAATACAGGCTTCCATCATGTTCTGATCCAGCTCGGGAAAGTGAACCCGGATAATCCGGCGCATCATTTCCGATTCCGGGAAAGCGATGTGATGAAAGTTGCACCGGCCGAGGAACGGGTCAGACAAATCTTTCTTGGCATTTGAAGTAATAATGATCACAGGGCGATTTTTCGCTTTGACGGTTTTGTCAATCTCAATAATGTCAAATTGCATCTGGTCGAGGACATCAAGCATGTCATCTTGAAAATCCGTATCGGCCTTGTCGACCTCGTCGATCAATAACACCACTCGCTTTCGGCCACAAAGGCCTGCCCGATTTTGCCCATCTTGATGTATTCTTCAATGTTGCTGACATCTCTTTGTGAATCGCCAAAGCGGCTGTCATTCAATCTGGTCAAGGTGTCGTATTGATAGAGGGCCTCGATGAGCTTCATGCTGGATTTGACGTTCAGAATGATCATCGGCATCTGTAACGATTCCGCGACGGCGTGAGCCAGCATGGTCTTACCTGTGCCCGGCTCCCCCTTGATCAGCAGAGGCATCTCCAAGGCGATAGAAATATTAACAATTTTTGATAATTCCCCGTCCAGTACGTATTTGCTGGCCCCGGTGAAGGCCGTGTAACCATTGCCACCCATACAAACTCCTTGTTATGACCGCTGAGAGACATCCCAGTCAGGCTGTGGATCGACATCCGGTCAGACAAGCCAACCGATGATTTTCTCAGCAAAATAAATATAAATAATCTGGCCGAAGGAAACCGGCCTCGCCTTTTCTGGGACATCAATCCGGCCTCCGGCGTGGTATTGGCATACCACCGGGACCCCAGCCGCCCTGTTGTAAGATATCCGGCCACCACGTCACCTTAACTTCGGCCTACCCAGGCACAATTTTTGCATATAATCCATACAACAGCAAATTCTGTCAAATTTATGTCAGAACTCGCCCGAAAGATGGTTATGCCATAGCCATTTTGCGCGAAGCAGGCCCGCGCATGAACTGTGCCTGGAAAGCCCAAGGTTGGAGGACGTTAGATATGATCAGATAACCTCAGGTGATTATAACCGCCAAACGAATTTTGTCAACGGGTAGATCGGACGAATATCGGTTTGTTCTTATTCTGTAGTTGGATAACCACCCTGCCCTGGGGATCACCGTGGCTGCGAAGGAGGCGCCGTTGACAATATATGGTTTCCAAAATAAAAATCTTGTGAACACGCCCACATTCGATAAATAGGTTTTAATTATCAAAAAAAAATGATATCGTAAATAATTGTCAATGGAATGATTCTTTTGAATTCCGAAAGACATAAAGGTGACATATGCCAAAATCTCTAAAGATATATTTCTCTCTGTCTTTTTTCTCACTAGGTCTCCTGGCCGGCCTAGCAGTTGAGGCTCAGGCCCGGGTCATTCAAGTCCCGACCCAATACACCTCAATCCGGGCAGCCGTTGATGCCGCCACTCGAGGCGACACCATCGAAATAGCTGGGGGTGTATACGTGGAGTCAATTGTGTTGATGGGCAATGAAAAATCAGGGATAACGATCAAAGGCGTCGGAACGCCACCTCCGACCATTACCTCCAATGGCCAAGGCCGGGTTATCAGTATATATGAGGCTGATAATGTAAGAATAACCGGGGTACATATAACTGGTGGCGCGACGGCCGGTCAGGATATCCAGAACTTCGGCGGCGGTATTTTTGTTGACGGATCAAGCGGGATCGAGATATCAAATAGTCTTTTTACCAATAACAAGGCGGTCTATGGTGGCGGCCTGGCCTTTAGGGGCTCAAATGTTTCCGTGATTAATAACACTGTTCAAAACAATGCCGTCATAGCCGCAACAAACGCATATGGAGGGGGCATGTACCTTCACGGCACCACCGGTTTGATCAGCGGCAACACCATCTCGAATAACACCACGGCCGGTCCCAACGCCGGACCAGGCGGCGGAGTGTGCATGGTCGTGTCTTCCCCCGCCGTGACCAACAATACCTTCCAGGGTAACAAGACATCCGGCTTACAGCATTATGGCGGCGGGTTATATACTTACCAGTGTAATGGATTTTCCATTACCAACAACACCTTTACGGGAAACCAAGGACTTGACGGCGGCGGAATGGCCATTATCGCCAGCAACCCGACCATTTTCAACAACCTGTTTACGCACAATCAAGGCCGCTGGGGCGGTGGGGTGTACGGCTGGCAAATGGCATCGACCATTGACAGCAACACTTTTACTCAAAATAACGCTTCCGATGGCGGTGGCGGTATCCTCTTTGACGGATCTTGCGGGGCTGTATTTACCAATAATACCGTCACTGGCAACCAGGCGGTGAACTGGGGCGGTGGAGTGGATTTATTTATATCCAGTTGTCGGATAGAACAAAACGTCATTACCCTGAATACGTCGGCGAGAGGTGGCGGAGTGTGTATAACTCCCAGCAGCGATGCCCGGATCAGCAATAACTTGATCACAAATAACCAGGCTACCCTATTTGGAGGTGGGCTGGTCGTCGGAGATGGCTCCAACGGAACAATCGCGAATAACTTGTTGGCCAATAACTCAGCCACGACCCAAGGTGGGGGTATCTGCGTTTATAGCGGCCAGAATGGGGTAAGCAGCCCCAAGATAGTCAACAATACGATCGTGAGCAATCAACTGGGGAACACGACTGACAAGAGTGCCGGTGGGGGGATTCGAGTGGGCAGTTCGACCCCCATCATTATGAATAACATCATTGCCGGACACAGCACTGGTGGGGGGATTGGGGCTGACAATTCCGGTCCCAAGTCGTCTAACAGTTACAATAACATGTGGGGCAATAACGCCACCTATGTGTTCGTTACGGCCGGCACAGGGGCCACAGAACTCTTTCCCGCCTTTATCGACACCCAAGGCAAGGATTATCATTTGTTGAATACCTCTACTTGCCTAAATAAAGGCAATCCCGACGCCGCCTACAACAACCCCGATGGAACCAGAAATCACATGGGTATGTATGGTGGTCCGTGGGCTGATTGGCGTCCATATGTCTTTATTCAAACGGATAAGAATAGCTATGTCCGAGGCGCCAAAATGCGTGTGACCATTTCTGAAGGGACGATGTCAAATGCCGCCAATCTGGCCCTGGGAATCGCCCTGCTCCGGCCTAACGGCGACCTGATCTTTTACCCGCATATGTCATCTGATTTCGCACCGTGGCAAACCAATTTGACATTATCCAAGAACGCCCAAGTGGTTAATTCCACCATTCCAGGCTACGATTCGTTTCTTATTCCATCTGATTACTCAACCGGCAACTATACCTGGCTGTGTGCCTTCCTGGACACTGCCACGGGAAAAATCACCAGTCGGATTTCCAGCACCAGTTTCATGGTAACGCCTTAATCCGGCGAGTCGATTGGTACTTTTTCGATTGTGGATAATATCATTACTATGTCAAGCTTCAATTATACGCTGACTACCGGTAGCCGGGACTGTTGGCCGGAAAAAAAGGTCATCGGCCACTACCCAACCAGTATGAAGATTAGACCGGGAGCATCCCAGGCATTATGGTGCGCCGTAGTTATCCTCTATGTCTGGATGCTCCCTGAGGTCACCTACCTGTACCGACTTCTGTTGCGGATTCTGTCACCCGCCCAGGTCGGCAACATCCCTGCCATATTGACCATCCTGGCCGGAATGGTCGTCTCTATCTTATTACTCACTAAATTCAGGCAGGATGGTAGCCGGATGGCCCGCCCCGGCGGGGCCCTGATCGTTTGCGCCCTGATCGCGTCAGCCATGCCTTGGTTGGAGAATCTCCCTAACAAAAACATTCATCTGGTAGAATATGGGCTCTTCATCTTATTGATTTTGGTTCATCCGACTAAAGCGTACTTGTCCTTGCTATTGGATGTCGGTGGACAGTGTAAGGCATATGAATCTTGACGGATACTAAGAATCACTACCCTACCCTAAAATTGGGTCCGAACATCATTATAACGACGCAGACCGAAGCAATGGTATAAACGGCTGGTGGATATATTGGGCTTTCTCATCAGTTGTCCTTGATATTGGACAAAATCAATCAACCAGAGTGTCCACCTATTATATCAAGCCATCATGTACGTAAATTCCGGATGAACCAAAAATATCCAGTCGGATTTCAAGCACCAGTTTCATGGTAACGCCTTAATCGGCAAGTCAATTGCTACTTTTTCGATTGTGGATAATATCATTTATCTTTACCGATTTCTGTTGCGGATTCTGTCACCCGCCCAGGTCGACGACATCCCTGCCATATTGACCATCCTGGCCGGGTTTTCTTTGACGATCACTTGAGGTCCGAAATCTACCGCGGCGGTCCTCAATTTCCTCTGAGTGGTGCTGTATGCATTTTCATGAGAAGGAGAAAAAAATGAAAAAAACATTGTTTATCTTGATAATACTGTTATCCGTCAGTGGCGTCCCGGTCGGTTCTTTCGCCGCTGACCCCTCTTCGGGTAGCTCACCCAGTCGATCCGCCACCGGTTATGAGTCCCTGACTACCTACGAACTAGGCGACGTCCTTCTGGAACAGGCCCAAACCGTTTGCCAAAAACGCTTGAGTCGGGGGGAGTTGTGTGAGGTTCTGAACGCCGGTCAGGAGACTCCAAACTTTTTGAATACTACGGCGAGAGAAGGTTTCGCTTTGTTGCTGACCTTCGTAACCGACCTGGCCCATAGTTACCACAAAAATCCCTACCTGGGCATGCGGCCGGAGATGGATGGGATTTCGGTTAAGCTTGATAAGTATCTAAGTAAACAAGAACATAATAAAGGAGCCATCTTCCTCAGGTATGCTCTGGGGTTGGTTATGGAAAAATACAACCTGAATCCTGATAAACTGGTCTTAGAATTGGTGGACGCCGCTCTGGGCGCCGTGTATCCTACTCCGCCTCGCATTTTGCCTCAGACAGAGACAATCGTAAACGCTTATTTGAATAAAGCGCTACTAGGCAACCAAACGTCTGTGGTCAAGTTTGATCTTTTCGCTACTGAAGGAAGTGCGGCGGCCTTCACTTATCTGTTCAACTCCATGAAGGCAAACAAACTAATCCGTCCTGGCGATCAGATTGCCCTGGTCACCCCCATCTATGCCCCTTACTTGGATCTGCCGGTCATGAACGAGTTTGATCTGGCCGTGATCAAACTTCAAGGTGATGCGAAAAAGGGCTGGCAATTATCTGACGTCGAAATAGACAAACTAAAAGACAGCCGGATCAAGGTGCTGCTTTTGGCCAATCCCGGCAACCCCACCGGTGTGTCTCTGGATATGGGAGTGCTGGTCAGAATAGCCGAATTAGTCAAAACAGTCAGGAAAGACTTGATTATCATAACCGACACCGGAGAGGCCGATTTTGTAGACAACTATGTGAGCTTGTTTAAACATCTCCCTGAAAATACCATCGGAGTTCATTCTTACTCCAAATACTTTGGCGTGCCCGGATGGCACCTGGGCTTGATCATGATAAATCCAACCAACGTGGTTGATCGGCTGATCTCCCGTCTGCCGGAAGGTGACCGGTCGGAATTAGCCAGAAGATATCATTGGAAATCACTGGACCAGGATAAGATTAAGTTTATTGACAGGCTGGCCCTGGACAGCCGAGATGTGGTCTTGTCCTATAAAGGGGGCTTATCCGGACCGCAACAAGCTGTAATGTGTCTTTTTTCTATCTTTGATTTGATGGATACCGACCATACCTACAAAAAGTCGGTTCAAAACCTGCTCAAAGAACGACACACTCAGTTATATGAGGGACTTGGTCTCCCAGCGCCACTGCAGCCCGGACAGACCCTTCTCTATACCCTTATTGATGTCAAGCACCTGGCCCAGATAAAATACGGTGAAGATTTTGTGAAACATCTGGCTCAAACGTCTCTGGTCGATTTCTTATTACGGCTGGCTCGGGATTACAGCACAGTCTGTCTTCCGACCAAAGGCTTTGCCGGGCCGGAATGGACTATCAGGGTCTCGTTGGTTAATCTAAATCCCGAGGAATACAAAAAAATAGGTTCCCACATCAAAGACACCTTGCAGACCATGTACAACGAATGGCCGGGCAAACAAAAATAACCAATAGTTAGCTTTAGTAGTTCGATGCTCTCGAAGGCGAAGGGACTCTGCTGACTCATTGTTTTAACTTAAAAATTGTCCACTAGGCCAATTCGTTAGATCATTAAACGATGACGGGAGAGTTCCGTGTCGGCTGAAGCACATCCATGGCCATCAGATTATGTCAGTTGGCACAATCACATACATGGGATAAGGGACGTCGCATCTGGAGTTACTCTCCGACCTTATCCGTCAAACTGTTCAAAATAAATCAATTAGTTATGCCATTCAGTCGATTAATTTATTGAACCCGTTCCATATTTTTGATATTATAAGCTGTTATATTTAATTCATCATTGTCCTCATTACAAAACTACTCAACATCTAAAGACTCTAGTCGGAAGTTGTATCTACTATGGATGATTCCATAACATCGTGCGTTTCTTCACTCAGGCCTTTGACTGGTCAGGAGTTCCTGACCGATAAAGTCTTTACGGACTTTGACCTGTCCCCTCAAGTACTCAGTGCCTTGGAGGAGGCAGGATTTGAACGCTGCACCGTGGTTCAAGAAAGGTGCCTGCCACTGTCTTTGAAAGGTGACGACGTTGCCGCACAGGCCCAAACGGGCACCGGCAAAACTGCTGCCTTCCTGATCACCATTTACGACAGGTTATTACAACTGCCCGTACCGAAAGGTCCTCATCCCCGGGCGTTAATCATCGTTCCTACCAGGGAATTGGCCATCCAGATTTATGCTGATGCCACAGTATTTGACCGTCACACCGGGCTCAAGACCTTGCCGGTCTACGGCGGCATGGACTACCAGAAACAGGCCCACCAGCTCCGGGAGGGGGTAGACGTGGTCGTAGCCACCCCCGGCCGTTTAATCGATTACCTCAAACAAGGCGCCGTTAATCTCGCGCACTGCAATATTCTGGTCATTGATGAAGCTGACCGGTTGATTGACATGGGGTTTATCACCGAACTGCGTTTTATCCTGCGTCGGTTGCCACCTTTTGACCGACGGCAGACCATGATGTTTTCGGCCACCCTATCTTACCGGGTTATGGATCTAACTTACGAATATACCAACTTACCCAAGCACATCTGTGTCAACCCGGAAAAAGTCACGACCGAAGGGATAGATCAGATCATCTACCACGTGGGGTTAGATGAAAAATTCCGTCTCCTGCTCGGGTTGCTGGCAAAGGAAGAATGGAACCGAGTCCTTATTTTCAGCAATACCAAAGCCAGAGTGGAATGGTTAGCCAAGAAACTCAAGGCCAATGGATATGAGGCCAAAGGCATAACCGGCGATCTACCCCAGAAAGACCGAATCAAGCTAATCAAAGATTTTAAAACCGGAAAACTGAAGATCCTCACCGCCACGGACGTAGCCTCCCGAGGAATCCACGTGGAAGACATTAGCCACGTGATCAATTACGATATCCCGCTCGATCGCGAAGATTATGTCCATCGCATCGGCCGGACGGCCAGGGCGGGTAAGAGTGGCAAGGCCTTCACCCTGGCCTGTGAAGAGTATGTCTTCGGTCTGGAGGGGATGCTTAAGTTCATCGGGCAGACGATCCCTTATGAGATCGCCGACGAGTCGATGCTGGGTGAAGACCTGGCGCCGGAGCTCGGTCAAGGCCGATTCGGAGGAAAACGGATAGGCTCAGGGCGAAAACCTCTTAAGAAGGCCGCCGCTCCACCACGGCGGCAATCGTCGCCTAAACGTCCCCCCAGGGAAGAGGCGCCGGGTGTAGCCGCTGCTCCCGGACCTCCGGCAAAAAAACGACGCATCAGAAAACGTAAACCGAAGCCGGCCGCCACGCCTCAGCAAATTGGCCACAGTAGCGGCGGTCACCAGGAAGTATAGTGGCTCGTTGTCTTCAACAAGTAACCATAAACAATGGCCCTCACAAGCTTCATTTATGACCGAGTCAAGTATAAATTTCGTATGATATGATTATTCCAGGACACCACTCACCGGAGGATGGCATGTCGGAAAGGGTTATCAACAGACGAGAGTTCATTTATCAGACAGGAGCCGGGTTGGGATTGGCCGCGGCCGGCTGTTTGGCCGGACCGGGGTTGCTGGGCGATGTGGTTTACGGCGGAGAGCAGCCATCCCTGGTCGAGGCATCTGGAGCGCCTGGTCCGGCTACCCGAGCTGCCGTCAAAGGCCTGGGCGGGATGGAACGATTTGTGGCCAAGGGCGCCAAGGTAGTGATTAAACCGAATATGAGTTTCAGCAACCCACCGGAAATGGCCACCACAACTCATCCGGAAGTGGTTAAGGCTCTGGTCGAGATGTGCTGGGCGGCAGGAGCGTCCAAGGTGATGGTGCTCGACCATACCCTGCGCCGGCCCGAGGATTGCCTGGAGCGCACGGGAATCCGGGCCGCCCTGGCCGGCATGCCCAAAACCCTCTTGCTGGTATTGACCGAGGAACGCTTTTTCAAAGCTATAGATATACCTAACCACCGCACTCTGCCCAGTGCCATGGTTTTCAAAGACGTCCTGGATGCGGACACGTTTATTGCGGCGCCGGTAGCCAAATCTCACAGTTCCGCCGGTGTCAGCCTGTCCATGAAGGGCATGATGGGCATAATCTATGACCGCCGGTCCTGGCATTCCAAGTACGAACTTGACTCAGCCATTGTGGATCTCGCCACAGTGATCAAGCCCAAATTGACCGTTATTGACGCCACCCGGATGCTAACCACCGGTGGTCCCGGCGGTCCGGGTGAAGTGATCAAGCCGGAAAAGGTCATTGCCTGCACGGACATGGTTGCGGCAGATGCCTACACGGTGTCCATCGGAACCTGGTACGGCAAGCAACTTGCTCCTGACCAGATTAAGCATATCAAGGAAGCCGGAGAAAGAAAGCTGGGCCGGATTGATGTCGATAAATTTTCCGTCACCAAGGTAAAGGCCTAAATGCGCTTCCAACGGTTGATTCAAACAGTCACCTTTAGTCTGTTTATCATATTGCTTTGGTCGGCCACCCTCCCTCTGGCCGGGTGGGTCCCGGTTAATCTGTTCCTGAAGCTCGACCCATTGGCGGCAGTGGGCACTTTTGTGGCGGCCCGGGAATGGGCGGCCTGGATGGGTTGGGGGGTGTTGATCCTGGCCTTGACTCTGATTCTGGGCCGTCTTTTCTGTGGTTACGTTTGCCCTATGGGCGTTACTGTGGATCTGGCCGACCGGTTGATTAAGGGGAGAGGCCGAAAAAAGGCCAAGAATAGCGGGACAAGCCGTAATTTTGATGACTGGCGTCGGCTGAAATACATGATCCTGATCGGCCTCCTGACCGCCGGCCTGGCCGGTGTGTCTTGGGTGTCCTGGTTTTCCCCTTTGTCGCTGATAACCAGATTCTACGGACTGATCATCCACCCGCTGATCCTGACTTTGGAGCGGCTGGGGCTAGCCGTTTTGCGGCCTGTTTTTCCAGTCCTGGGTCTGGACAACTGGGTTTATATCGAAATCAAGAGCCGGGTATTCAGCGCCAATATCTTCATCGCGACATTAGTCTTAGGTATTCTCTGGTTGGGAATATTTCGGCCACGCTTTTGGTGCCGATACCTTTGCCCAGCCGGCGCGCTGATGGCCCTCGGCAGCCGGAAGCCGTGGATTCGACGCCGCGTGTCTTCAGATTGCACCGATTGCGGGATGTGTCGCCGGTCCTGCCCCATGGGCGCCATTAGTGAGGATAACAAGTCAGCCGCCCACACCGAATGCCTGGCCTGCCGGAGATGCGCCGAAGTCTGTCCGGTCAAAGCGGTCTCTTTCGGTCCGGCTGCAACGGTCAGTCCAGTCACCAATCCCGCTTTGGACCTGACCCGGCGGCGCTGGCTGGGATCATGTGCCGTTGGCGCCACCAGTGCCTTTTTGGTCATGACCAACACCCACCACCCTCAGGCAGCCGGCATGCAGCATGGATTCCGAGACACCAATCTGGTCCGCCCTCCGGGAGCTGTACCGGAACCGGATTTCTTAGCCAAGTGCATCCGGTGTGGCGAATGTATGAAGGCCTGTCCCACCAATACCCTCCAGCCCGTGTGGTGGGAAGCCGGAATATATGGGATGTTCAGCCCCAGGACATTGGCCCGTTGGGATGGGTGTGAACAAAACTGCAATCTTTGCGGCCAAGTTTGTCCCACCGCGGCCATCCGATCCTTGCCGGTGGAAGAAAAGAAATATGCCAAGATCGGCACGGCTCAAATCAATCGAGCTAAGTGCGTTGCCTGGGAACAGGACCGCAAGTGCCTAATTTGCGATGAAATCTGCCCTTACAACGCCATAGTCTTTCAACCCCATCCCGGTCAACGCATCCCCGTGCCCTTTGTCGAAGAACAAAAATGCAACGGTTGCGGTTTCTGTGAAAGTCGTTGCCCGGTGGAAGGCAAGGCCGCTATTTTTGTAGAATTTTTCGGTGAGGTCCGCCTCAGTACCGGTTCCTACCTGGCCGTAGCCAAAGAACTGGGCCTAATCTTCCAGGCCAAAGAGGGAGCCAAGCACGACGAATGGGTTGATGAGACTGACCAGTCAAAAACTCTTTCACCGGGAAAAAACGCCCCTTCCCTTCCGTCAACTCCGGAATCGTCCTCCGACCCTTATCTTGACTCCTCCCCTCAGCCAGGCAAGCTCCCTCCCGGTATTATCACCCGGTAAAACTGAATGCCGAAAGGTCGGCCGATGGTCATCTTTCTTAGCGGAGATCAGCCAGGGAGATCGGACGCGAAAGGGGTCGAGCCCCTCTTCGCATCGATCTCTCTCGAGTCTAATAGACTTCCTCGGCCACATTCTCCCGCGTGACTTTGTAGATGAAGAAACGATAGACCATAAATTGATAGATAATGACTATGGGGACGAATACCAACGCCACGCCCAGCATTATTTTCAAGGTTAACGGAGACGAGGCGGAATTGTAAATAGTCATCGACCAGTCCGGATTGAGACTCGATGGCAGCAGGTTAGGATAAAGGCCCACTACGCCAAACAGAGTACAAAGCACAATGACCCCGGCCGAACTGACCCAGGCGGCCAGCCAGGTTTTTCGGAGCAAGCTGATCCTGATCCACAACAAACAACACACCGCCCCGAACGGAATCACAAGTAACACCGGATGATTGAGGTAATTTGTCCATAGGTTAGTGAATGCCCGAGACAGGGCCAGAAAAAGAACCGCCACGACCAGCAATACGGACCAGAGCTGGCCGGCTAACCGCGCGGCTCGGGCTTGTAAATCATTTGTCGTACGGACAGCCAACCATAAAGCACCATGCAAAAGAAACAGCATGACAAAAAGTACACCGCCGGCCAGACCGTAAGGGTTGAGCAGAGTTAACAAAGAGCCCTGGTTGACCCCCTGCTCATTTATGGGTATCCCTTGAAAGATGTTGGCGAAGGCCACACCTAACAGGAGAGCCGGCAAGAAACTCCCGATAAGAGCCGCGGTATCCCACAGTTTCCGCCAGCCGGGCGAATCGACCTGGCCTCTGAATTCCAGTGCCACGGCGCGGATAATCAAGGCAAACAGCAAAAGAAGCAAGGCGGAATAGAGAGAGGAAAACATCACGGCATAGGTTTTAGGAAAAGCCGCAAAAGTAACCCCACCCGCGGTGATCAGCCAGACCTCATTCCCGTCCCAAACCGGTCCCATGATGCTGTAGATAATCCGTCTTTCCGTCTCATCCTTCGGAAGAAAACGCTGCAACACCCCCAGGCCCAGATCAAATCCGTCTAACATGAAGTAGACGGCCCACAGTACTCCCCACAAGACAAACCAAGTAGTCTCCAGCATGGGCTTTCCTCCTTCTTATAAAGTGATGGCCGGGGCCGTTTCCGGACCCTTGCGGGCCGCTTTAAGCAAGAGCCAAAAGGCAACAATACTCAATAGGGTATAGATGGCAATGAAGCCCACCAGCGAAACCGCCACCTGACTCACCGCCAAAGGTGAAGCCGCCGCGGCCGTCTTCATGACACCATAAACAATCCATGGTTGCCGCCCCACTTCAGCCACAACCCACCCGGCCTGCAGGGCAATGTACGGCAAGGGGATGGCATAAAGGATTATTTTAAGGAACCAGCCATAGTCCATCAATCGATGGCGGATGAACCAGCCGAAGATGGTCAGACCCATGAACAGCATCCCCAGACCAACCATCAATCTAAACGAAATAAAGGTTAAGGCGACCGGTGGCCGCTCTTCTTTAGGCCAGGCATTCAGGCCCGTAACTTCAGCCGAAGGCGAATGATAGGCCAACATGCTGAGAGCCCCCGGTATGGGCAGAATTTGTAATGCATTGCGGCTATTCTTTTCATCAGGAATGGCCAGTAAGTAGATGGGGGCGCCCTTTTCCGTTTCCCAGTGCGACTCCATGGCCGCCAGCTTGGTCGGCTGCGTTTTGGCGACTTCTCCGCCATTGTAGTGGCCATGCACCACCGCCACAATCGCAAAGATCAGGCCCGCGGTCAAAGCCAACCGAAATGATTTTGTAAAAAGGGTCGTCTCATATTTTCGGAGTAGATGATACGCACTGACTCCCATGACAAAGAAGGCGGCCAGGACGTAAGCCCCGGAGAGAGTATGCAGAAGGGTGTGCCAGGCAAAAGGCTGGGTGACTACGGCCATGAAATCAGTGAGTTCCGCCCGTCCGTTTCTGATGGCGTAACCCACTGGATGTTGCATCCAGGCATTGGCGATAATGATCCATACGGCTGAAAAATTTGAGGCCACCGCCACCAACCACATCACCGTGGCATGAGCTTTGGGGCTTAACCGCGTCCATCCAAATATCCAGACCCCCATAAAGGTAGATTCCAAGAAAAAGGCCACCGACGCTTCAATCGCCAGAAGAGAACCAAAAATATCACCCACATAGGCGGAATAACGAGACCAGTTGGTCCCAAACTGAAATTCCAGCGTTAAACCGGTGACCACCCCGACCACGAAGTTGATCACAAAGAGTTTGCCCCAGAATCGGGCCATCCGACGGTAATCTTCATCGCCGGTTTGGGCATACCGGGTTTCCATAATGGCCAATAGAAGGGACAGGCCCAGGGTTAGTGGCACGAACAGAAAGTGAAAACAAGCCGCAATGCCGAATTGCAGCCGAGACAAAAAGACGACGTCCATAATTCATCCTCCTTTTATAAGGTTAGATCAAAACCGCTCAGGCCATTTCGCCACAGAGGAACTTATTGTCACTACAAGTAGTTGCCTAAAATATTAGTATCGATTTTCTAAAAATCCGGCGGCACGGGAACAACCGAATTCAATTTTGTCGTTGTCAGCCGGGAGGGTTTAGATATGTCACGGCGATGTCCAGGCATTAGGTCCAAATCGATCTTCCCCACAGGACCTAAAGTTCCGCAAAAGTGACCCCGGCCAGGGTGTCTCGCAACTGGCCGCGCGCCTTTGCCCAGACTTGATGGACCGCGCAAGTGCCTTTCCGAGAGCAACGCTCATGTTCCAACAAGCAGTCGTTGAGGACCAACTCCCCTTCCACGGCTTCAATAACATCTAATAGAGTGATTTCTTCTGGGGAACGAATTAACCGATAGCCACCCTTGGCTCCCTGGGTGATCTGGATAAGCCCGGCCTTAGCTAATTGTTGGGCGATTTTACTTAAGAATTGCATGGGAATATCCATGTGGCCGGCCACATCGTGTCGCCTGATGGTGTCGGCTACATTCTGCCTGGATAGGTACAAGATGCATCTGATGGCATATTCGCCCGCTCTGGTAAGTTTCATCAACGCGCCCAACCGCTAAGGTTTTTGATGGAAAATTCTTGGAAGATGGCCATGTTCCGTCAGGAGTCGTCAGGCCTTATGCCTATCGGGCATATAGCATATTAAAGACCTTTTTAATCCTATATACCGCAAAACGTGTCGGACGTCAAGCATTTTTTGATAGACCGGCCGCGGTCAGCCTGCAACCCTGATATAATGGCCGTGATGTCAGGCTAACCAACCTGAAAGACACAGAAGATTAGGAGTTTGGGAGATTAGGTCACCCATACTTATCGCAATAATTATTAAATAAAATAATTATTATCACCATGCCCACAACCCGGTCCGGCCGGCCTGGACACTGTCATAGATTATCACGTTATTTAAGTATGTTGCACTTGACATGCCCCATGGCACAATTATTGCTTTGGTAACTACAGGACACCAATCGGGTCAGAGTGACATCTGCGTCTGGCAATGGTCTAGGCCAATGATTTAAGGGTAGACGGGAGAGGCAACACGATCACGGGTTGATCTTTTTCATCCAGAGGGGAGACAGCATGATGAGGATTATGGTCATCGACGACGAGCTAATGATCCGCGAAGTTTTGTTTGAATATTTTACCGAGTTGGGACACCATGTGGTGACTGCGGACGACGGAGGCCAGGCTCTCTCCCTGTACGGGCAGCTCCACGCGGAGGGCGAGACGATTGATCTAGTCATGACGGACAAAAACATGCCGGAACTCGATGGGATAAGTTTTATGCGGCAGATTCGGGACGAACATCACTACCACGGGCCGGCCATTTTGATGACCGCGGATGGGAATGAAGAGGATAAAAGAAATTTTTTATGTCTGGGAAGCAAAATGGTATATCTGGAAAAGCCTTTTTCGCTCTCCCGATTAAGTGGGCTGCTGGATGAAGTCTCCCCGACAAATTGATCAGCTTGATCGACTCAGCCGCGGGGCGACCGGGTCGGGAGGTTCAAATCCGGTTTAATTCGTCCGGCATGACATATCAATCTTTTTAATCCACAGATTGCGCTGATTTGCGCAGATTAAAAAAGACAAATG
>JADFXK010000007.1:32277-32731 GCA_015233625.1 Deltaproteobacteria bacterium
ATCTGCGTTCATCTGCGAAATCTGCGGATACATTTTTGTCTCTCAAATTAAAAACTCGTCGAACTCAGGTTATCGTAGGACAGACTGAGTAACCTTTGATGAATGTTGTCAAAGCCGCCGTTTGACATCACCAGCAGGACGTCATTGGGTTTGGAATGAACCTTCAGGAAGTCGATGATCTGCTCTGTGTCCTGAAAACAATGGGCGGCTAGATTCCGCCTCCTCAGATCATCCACCAGCCTGGCCGATGAAAATCGTTCAGCCGCGGGGACCTTCTCCAAATCCGGCGGTACCCGAACCAGAATCAAATCGGCATGGTCAAATGCCCCGGCATAATCATCTTGGAAAACATTTCGCCGGCTGGTATTGGTCCGAGGTTCAAATATGGCCACCAGTCTTTGACCGGGACGATCTGTCTTAATGGCTAACAGGGTTTCTTTCACCGCAGTGGGAT
>JADFXK010000080.1 GCA_015233625.1 Deltaproteobacteria bacterium
GGCCAGTTCAAGTTGATCCGTGCTGGTCTCCAGGCCGACGGACAGGACCACCAGATCAAACTCTTCTTCATGTATTTCACCAATATTATCGGCGTAAGCGATCTTGAGATCATCCGAACCGGGTACCGGATCTATGGTGTGGACCCGGGATCTGATGAACCGAACCCCGTGCTTATCTTTGGCGGAATTGTAGTACCGTTCAAAATCTTTGCCGTGGGTTCGCATGTCCATGTAAAAAATGGCGACATCCAAATCGTTCTTGCTGTGTTCCTTGGCAATCACCGACTCTTTGATGGCATACATACAACACACCGAAGAACAATAGGCATGATTGCAATGGTTTGTATCTCTGGACCCGACGCATTGGAGGAAGGCGATTTTCTTGGGTTCTTTATGATCCGAGGGACGAGTCAGATGCCCCATGGTCGGACCGGACGCGCTCAAAATGCGCTCGAACTCCATGCTGGTGATAATATTGGGATAGTCGGCGTAATGATAAATTTCATATTTGCTCGGATCAAAGGGATGAAATCCTGGGGCCAATACGACCGATCCCACGTTAATGGTCATCGCTTCCGGCTGTTGGTCCAGCGCGATGGCGCCGGCCGGACAATGCTTTTCACACGCCCGGCATTTGCCTTTGGTAAAATAAATACACTCTTTCGGATCAATTACATATTTTAATGGAACTGCCTGGGCATATTTAACATAAATGGCTTTGCGTTTATTCAGGCCCACGTTGTACTCATCATCGACTTTCTTGGGGCATTTTTCGGCGCACAAGCCGCAAGCAATACATTTAGTCACGTCCACGTAACGTGGATTGATATTGACTTTTACTTCAAAGTTCCCCGCCTCACCGGAAATGGATTTGATTTCCGTCATGGTCAGGATTTTTATATTCAAATGCCGGCCGACCTCGACCAGTTTAGGAGAGATGATTCACATGGCGCAATCATTAGTGGGAAAGGTCTTATCCAGTTGCGCCATGACGCCGCCAATGGAAGAAGATTTTTCAACTAGATAAACGTAGTAGCCCGAATCGGCCAAATCTAGAGCGGCTTGCATACCGGCGATCCCGCCGCCAACGACCATGGCGGAGCCGATAACTTGCTTAGACATAACGATGTCTCCTCTTCAACGGATAGGTTGCTTTAATTATTATAATGTTACGTTATCCAGCTATCTTCACCGGTAGCCGGTTACCAGAAGAAGTCAGGCGGCGGTTTCCGCCTCAACCGGCCATTCCAGGGTGACCCGGTCGGTTTCGCCGGCTTCGCTCAAGTAGACGTTTACCACCTGATGAGACCTGGTGGGACAGTGTTTGGCCACATAATTGGCGCAGACTGGAAACTCCCGAAGCCCACGGTCTACTAATACGGCGAGTTCAATGCGTTTAGGGCGGCCGAAATCGATCAGAGCATCCATGGCCGCCCGGGCTGTCCGTCCCGTGTAGAGAACGTCATCCACCAGCATAACTACCTTATTATCAATAGAAATGGGGATTTCGGTTTTTCCCACTAGCGGCTTACGGCTGATGGAGGTCCAATCATCACGATAAAGAGTGATGTCCAGGGCACCGGTAATGATGTCCACACCATTAACTTCCTTTATCTTATCCTTAATTCGGTTCGCCAGATAGGCCCCTCCCGTGCGAATCCCGACCAGAACGATTCCTGAGATATCCTCATAATTGGCTACGATATAGGCGGCCAACTTGGCAATGGCCATATCCATCTCAGGTTTTTCCATGATGATGTCAATATGCATGTTAGTCATAAGCCAATTTCCTGACCCAGAGATAGTATCATAAAAAAATCTCTAAATAACATAAGACTTTTTCAAGGTCAAGATATTTCGGGGTTTCTCTTAGGAATATGCTTCGGACCTAGCGTCCCAAGCCTACCAGGCGATAAAATCGATCGAAATCAAAGTGTTTTCCCACCAGCCAGATGCCCCGGTCCACCTTTTCTTTTTCCCTCAGTTGTAATCGGGATGAAAAATTATCCACCCGCCGGGCCACCGTATAAGTGTCATCTCTGGTCAAGATAATGGGTACCCCTTTTTGTTCGGCACTGGCCATGATCATCTCATTGGGATAGAGACTCCCGGTCAGGATAAGACACTGCGCCCTCATGTCTATGGCCATGGCCAGAATATCGGTTCGATCTCCACCGACGATCACCCCGGCGTTTTTAATCTTGGTCATGTACTTTCGGGCGTGATCCACTTGCATGCCGCCGATGATGAAATTCTCCACCAACCGGTGAAGGCATTCTTGACCGGTCAAGACGGTCCCGCCCAGGATGGAATTGAGTTCGCTAACCGAAATTGACCGGATGATCGGGTCTTCCGGCAAAACCCCCAAGACTTCAATACCGTGTCGGTTAAGGAAGGGAATGATCAGATCCTTTATCTCCTCGAGGCAGACATCATTCACGCGATTGAGCACCACGCCCAAGAGATTATCTCCCAGCCGTTCTTTTATCTCCAAGAACCGGTCAATCACAAATTCGTTGGTGTACCGGTCGATGATGATTACCTTAACTCCATATTCATTGATCATGCCGATGGATTGAGTGCCCAGCAGGCCCCCGGAGTAGATGCTCCCACCGGCGCTCATCATCAGAATATCTCTATCTTGCTGCAAAGCTTCATAGGTGGCGAGGATCTTATCCTTAAATGGCCCCGTCTCACCCTGCAGCACCCTGGTCAAGAGATCATGGGTGACGACCACCGGGCATAGGGATGCCAGCGGCTGATCTAATTCCAGAAAGCGATAGATGGTCCAGGCGTCTTGATCGGTCAACACCTCCTGCACCTTGACGGGATGAATTCCCACCGGTTTAAAGAAGGATAGACTATATCCATCATCCTTAAACCGCTTCCCCAAGCCCAGAGTCAGGATGTCTTTTCCCGCATCTTCAATGGTGGAACCAATAAATATAGCCGTCATGATCTCCTCCGTACAGGTAGGTGATGTGTATATTCTTTCAAATGCCATTATTAAAATCGGAGGCCGAGTGATCCCTGGACGTGCCGGCCGGTGATCCGATTATCAGTGGTTTGGTCTTTCCCGCTCGGGTCGCGGATCTCCTCAAGGATGAGTCTAAACATCCCTTCGTCTTTGGTAATGGGTATCAGTCGGCCTAACTCTTCGGCCATGGCCCGGTTGGTGGTGTCGTCTTCGGGCAGGTCCAACACAAATACCTCCCGGCCTAGTTTCTGAGCACATTCCGCGGCCTGCCACGTGCCGCTGTTGGTTTGGCGCCCTTGCCGCAAGATACTCTTGGGGCCGGCGTGAATGACTATAACAAAATCCGCCAACCCGGCGATGAGGCGATTTCTCATGATGGCGAAACCTGGCTGCCAGGGCGCTCTAGGATGGACCTCCGAGATAAACAGCACCTGGCCGGAAGTTATTGTTCCGGTATGCCGTCCTATCGCCGCCAGACTTGATTTATCCAGCAATCCATGGGGCAATATGGCGATGGTTTCGCCGCCGCCGGCCAGGCTCCCATCGAATGCGGCCCGGTCAATTCCCCGGGCATACCCACTAACCACCACATAACCCAACCGGGCAAAAAAGGCAGCCGCGTGTCCGGCCAAAGCCAGGGTAAAGGGTATTGCATCTCTGGCCCCGATAATGGCCACGGTTCGCTCGACACTCATTAGAGAAGGATTACCCGCGGCATACAACAACAGCGGGGCCTGGTCTTCTAAAGACAACCGCAGTCTTTCAGGGTACGCGGTATCCCTGGCTGTGACGGCCGAAATTCCCTGGCGGCCCAGGTCGCTAAATACCAGAGCTTCTTTCTTTGCTTCCTCCCACACCGGCCGAATTTTTTTTCGGGAGGCGGAATCCAAACCAGGCAGGCCCGCGTCAATGAAATTCTTTAATCCTGCCTCGGCCAGACCAAGTATTTGCAATTTTGTTTTTCTTTTTATCTCGTTAGTATGGGCCAAGAGGCTCCAGTAAATTAGTTCGTTGCCCATCGGGGTCACCTCAGTCCACCTCAATCCCGCTAAACCTGCCTGGCCAGAGTAAACCGGGCATCGATGGCCACGGCCCCCTGACCCTGAGGTAAAACCATCAGTGGGTTAATGTCGGCCTCGATAATTTGGCTGAAATCCAAGGCAATTTGGGACAGTTTAAGCAATGATGTCTCGATGGCCTTCAGATCCGCGGCGGGCTCTCCCCGCACCCCCCGAAGAATAGGAAATGATCTAATCTCTCTGACCATGTCAAAGGCATCCTGCTCAGACAGGGGGACGATTCGGAAAGCCACATCCTTAAGCGCCTCGACGTAAATACCGCCTAGCCCGAACATGACCATGGGGCCGAATTGCTCGTCTTTAGTCAACCCCAAGATGACTTCTTTACCTCCGGTGACCATTTGTTGAATGTACACGCCGAGAATGATGGCCTGCGGGATGACGTTTCTGATGCGGGTGGTCATATTAAAGAAAGCATCCGCAACTTGGGATTTGTCGGCCAGGCCCAGGGCCACCCCGCCCAGATCGCTTTTATGCAGTACCTGAGGTGATACGATTTTCATGACCACGGGATACCCGATCTTTTCGGCCGCGGCCACGGCTTCGTCGGAGGTTTTGGCCAAGACCACCTCCGGGACACGGAAGCCATAGGCCTGAAGCACTCCTCTGGCTTCGGCTTCGATCAAGTCATTGCGGCCGGTGGCTGTTATGTCATCAAACACTTTCTGGACAGCGCTTTTGTCCCCCGGCAGGGTCGGGTAGACACGCTCGGGTCGGTCTAACCATTGCCGGTGCCTAAACATGGCGTTTAATGAGTTGATGGCGCTCTCAGGATAATTATAGGATGGGACGCCGGCGTCCAACAGAAGTTTGCGCCCCATCTCGACTCGTTTTCGGCCCATGAAACAGGTGACCACCGGCTTTGATGCCTGTTTGGCAATCGGAGCCAGGGCCGCGGCGGTTTCATCAATATGAGTGATGGCCGCGGGAGCCAGCATCACCAAAATATTATGAATGTTGGTGTCCTCAACGATGGTGGCCAACGTCCGGCGGTACCTTTCAGCGTCGGCATCGCCGATAATGTCTACGGGATTGTAAAGAGAGGCGATGGGCGGTAAAAAGGTTCTTAGTTCAGAAATAGTTTCATTAGATAAAGTGGCCAGGTGGAGTTGTGTTTTTTCAATCGCGTCGGCAGCGATAATTCCCGGTCCGCCGGAATTGGTGATAATGCACAGATTCGGCCCCACGGGGAAGGGTTGAGTTGAGAAAGCCAGGGCGAAGTTGAACAATTCAGCCATGGTGTAAGCCCTGACGATCCCGGCCTGTTTAAAAGCGGCTTCATAGGCGTTCTCCGACCCGGCCATGGCGCCGGTATGAGAGGAGGCCGCCTTAGCCCCAGCCGCGGTCACCCCGGCCTTAATAATAATGACTGGTTTGGTCTGTGAGATGCGGTAGGCCGTATCCATGAAATCCCGGCCTCTTTCCACTGATTCTAAATAACCGATAATTACCTTTGTTTGGTCATCCTGGCCGAAAGATTCCAGAATTTCCGTTTCGGTGATATCGGCTTCATTGCCCAGGCTGACAAACCGGGAAAATCCCACATTTTCACCCAGCGCCCAGTCCAGGATAGCCACGCAAATGGCCCCGGATTGAGAAAATACCCCGATATTGCCGGGCAAAGGCATGTCCGCGGCAAAAGAAGCGTTGACGCCGGAAAGGGTGTCGATTACGCCGATGCAATTTGGTCCGATCAGCCGAACCCGGTTCCTTCGGGCCGCTTCGGCCAACTCCCGTTCCAGTTTAGCGCCTTCCCGGCCTGATTCTTTGAATCCTCCAGTGATGATTACCGCGGACTCAATGCCCATCCGGCCACACTGATCCATGGCTTCCAAGACATACTTGGGGGCCACGGCAAGTACGGCCAGATCTACGGGGCGAGGGGCATCTTCGAGACTTTTGTAAGACTTCAGCCCCAGGATCTCGCCAGCCTTGGGATTAATCGGATAAACCTCGCCTTTGTACCCGTAACTGATCATGTTTTTGACCAGGTTATATCCCAACTTGTTCGGGTCTGAGGATGCGCCCAGGATAGCCATTGAACGAGGTTTGAAGAAATTTTCCAGCATCGTTTCACCCTGTTATCTGTGGTTCTCCATGAGACCCGTCCTCAATTAGACAGACGAACGGGCATTAGTTGACGAACTGTATATAGACCTGACGCAGAATGGCCATCCCCTGGGCCAGATCATCCGGATTCAAAGCCGGGTAGGGGATTCTTAGGTAAAAGCCCTGGTCTTTGACCTGATCCAGGATATTTGGTGCAAATACGGATTTGGATGAGGTGATGTGCAATCCTGCGGCTTCGGCGGCAGTGACGAAGGCCCGGTCGTCTTTAATTCCAGGAAGCCAGAAACCTAAAAAGAATCCGCCTGTTACTTCGGCTCGTTTAATCTCGGGGAACTTGTCCGCCATCTCCCGGTTTAAGATTTCCATCCGGGGACGGTACAACTCCGCCAGGTAGGTTAAATGCGCATCGAAGCCGCCAGACTTAATAAAGTCGGCAATGAATGCTTGAGTGGGCAGGTTGGGATTCAGCCGGGTATTGGCAATGATTGGGGTCAGCGTTTCCACCATTTTCTTGGGTGCGATACAATAGCCGCACTTAGTCCCCGGGGCGATGGTTTTGGTAAATGAATTAAACAGGATTGGCCCTTGGGGTTCTGAAAAGTCGATGACCCGGTTCACCTGTCCATCGTATCGCAATTGCCAGTAGCAAATATCCCAGGCACACAACACATTGTTATCAGAACAAAGTTTATTCACTCGTTCGACATTTTCGGGTGAGTAGGTCATTCCCACGGGATTCTGATGAAAAGGGATACCATAAAAAAGAGCCACGGAGTTCTTAGTAACCAGATTCTTCAGGACGTCCACTTCCAACCCATCGGAACTCAGCGGAATCCCGACAGCCTTTAGCCCATATCGATTAATATCCGATAACACGCGATCATAAGTGGCTTCTTCTACCGCGACGATACTTCCCTTGGGCAAACTCTTGAAAAGGAGGGAAATCACTTCCATTCCGCCATTTCCGGCTATAACCTGGTCGGGATGGACACCGTGTAATTCCGCCAAGACCTGGCGTAAAGGCAAGAAGCCGTTGAAGTGGCCGTATTGGAGCACTTCTGATCCATAGTTCATGATGGCCTGGTGGTAGCCCTGGGCGACGGCCTCTTTGATTCTTAACAAAGACTCAGTTGCGGGAATGCCCCGCAGAAAATTGATATTTTTGTTTTCGGTTGCCATTCTCTTTCCTGTTTCCAGTTAAATGTAGTTTAATAAAATAAAGTCAGTGCGGGACACAACTCAAGACGTAGCCGGAAATATTAGGATTCCTCATGTTCGTTCGGAATAATATTGTGGCGTAATGTCCAGAATGTCCAAGAAAAATAGTCATTATTGGGAAGCGAAAAATCTTAAAATTCCTTATATTGGTTCCGAATGATAAATAGAGCCTTATTTTTAATTACACCGCAGAATAATAACCTGTTGCCGCATATTCTTTAGGTCTGCACCTGAGTTATCAATCTTGAAAGTTTTGTTCTGCGCGGAATCATTTGCTTGAATTGTAACCCATTAGTTACAGTCGGCCGGACAATTACACCGGGTTTCCCCCTGGTCTTTTTCGCACTTACCATTACCACACCTGGTACAGATTCCGGCCGGCCCCCCCATTAACGGGACCCGGTTACAATTGCCGTCAAAATTCTTGGGCCAGGCTATCCGCACCAGTCCCGGGCAACATTCCGTAGCCATGTGCTTTCTATATTCCGGACTGATGGAGCCGGGAATTTTTCCCCCTTCTGGTAGACATCCCACGTCAACACAAGCGGAGTCCTGACACTTCATCTGGGCCGGGCAGTCTAAGTCGCGGCTACACGAATAGACCGGTCCCGCCGAAAAGATCATTCCTGCTGCCACCGCGACCAGCAGCACTAGAATGTAGCTGATAATCTTCCTCCGGTTATCCTTTCCTCCAGATATCATGATATTGTCCTCCGCCCAGAAACCAGATTAACCAAACCTGCACCACCCCGGTGGTCTCTGGGGTTTGTCTTCAAGATAACGATAGAATTCAACCTCGGCCGGCCAAAACCAGCGCCGCCTGGGCCACCAGTTCCGACAGCGGCCCTAATTCGGGCAAGTGAATCGATTCTAAAAGCTGGACCAAATTTCGAAAGGCTGCGGGAATATGCTCTTTGAATCCAGGTTTGCCCAGTTTGTGCCCCAGATAAGCGAAGGCCCCCAACACCTGCAGATTTCGGAAGAGCGCCACCAGGGGATACAAGGCCGCAAAGTGTGCCTTCACTTCCGGCATCACCCCGGCCACTTGATCCAGATAATATTCGACCAACGCGTCCTTAACGGCCGAATCCAGATCTGTGTACGGATCATTCAATAAAGCCGCCAGATCATAATAGGGAGGCCCCAACCGGCCGCCTTGGAAATCTATCACTCGGACCCTGACTCTATCTTCTGCTCCAACGTGATTACTTGTCTTTTGCAGCAGAATGTTCCGAGACTGAAAATCCCGGTGAAGGAAGACCATGGGACTTTGTTTGATTGTCTGCCCAATCACCGGACGCAGAGCCCTGGTTATGACCTCGCCGGATAGCTCCAACCCCAGATATCCCACGGCAAATTCCCGCAGGAAATAGCCTAATTCTCGCTCTATTACCAGTTCCGGGTCATAGGTCGGCGTGTCAAAACACCTGGTCCGATCCAGACTGTGGCCGGCCCGGGTTTGCATTACGATCAGTACGTCTATTACAGATCGGTACAGGGAGATAATCTGATTCATGTCCCTGGTTTCCTGCACGGCATGGATCAGGTGCCGGTCTCCCAGATCTTCCAACACAAATAGACCCTGCTTCAAGTCACGACCATAGATCACCGGTACGGCCACGCCAACCTGGGCCAGGTGCCGGGCCAGGTAGTCAAATGAATCGTTCTCAGTGATTTTGGTCCCTGGCGGGGAGGGATGGTCCAGTAGGATCAAACTTCCCCCAGGACAGGTTACCCGAAAGTAACTTCGGCCTGACCCATCACCGGCCAGCGGCATGACCTGCCACTGATTTTGGGGCAGTCCTTGTCCCGACAAAAACATTCTTAAGAACGCCGTGCCTTCTGGGCGCAATTTAGCCAGGTGCGTCGTTTGCTTGAGCTCATCCATGCGGCCGGCTTTTCGTTGATAATCTCCAGATACGACTCAGATACGATTTGTGATTGATTTAACGTCCGGTTTAAGGCATAATAACGCTCCACCTTTGGGGCAGATAACCATACTTTAAGAACGATGTCAAGTCGGGGAGTTTATCCCAAACCCACCGCCCATTTTGACAACTGGCTAAAATTAAAATAGAATTTAAACTTGCCAGTAGTTTGGGGTAAGCCGCAATTCTATTTTTTCCTATTCAACTCCCGATGTTACAGGATTTGATGGTGAATTTGAGTTTATCCCCGGTTCTGCTCCGGCGTGAATCACCTTCACCTGAGGATAATGTTTAAACACAACCGACGGGTTAACCTCTCGGCCATCAGCAACGGCGGTATCAGCCAGATGAGTCTGCGACGATAATTAAGGAGCGGGCGATGATAAACGACAATTCGGAATTATTTAGAGAAAAATTTAACCAGGCTAAAGACATGATTACCGCGGCTGTCCACCCGGTAGTGCTGACGGGGGCCGGAATTTCGGCCGAAAGCGGGGTCCCCACCTTCCGGGGTGAAGGTGGTTTGTGGAGACAATACAATGTCTTTGAATTGGCTACGCCAGAGGCTTTTGCCCGCGATCCGGCCCTGGTCTGGGAATTCTACAATTGGCGTCGGGAACTTTTGGCCAAATGCCGGTGCAATCCGGCCCACCTGGCCCTGGTCAAGATGGAGCAACGGTTCGGGCCCGCGTTTACCCTGATCACCCAAAATGTGGATGGGTTACACACCCAGGCCGGCAGTCGGAATATTCTGGAGATCCACGGCAACTTGTGGCAAGTTCGGTGTCTGGGCTGCGGCCGTCTGGACACGGTCTACGGTGTGTTCGAGTCCATTCCACCTAAATGTGATCAATGCGGCGGGATGCTCCGGCCTAATGTCGTCTGGTTTGGTGAGTCCTTGGATTATCAGGTACTGGGAGAGGCAACGGCCGCCGCGAAATCATGTGACCTGATGCTGGTCATTGGAACTTCGGCCGTGGTTCAACCGGCTGCCTCTCTGGCCATCCTGGCTAAAAGGCAAGGCGCGGGGGTGATTGAAATCAATCTGGAGAAAACGGATCATACGGGGCGTCTGGATATTACCTTGCTCGGGAAGGCGGGGGAGATCGTGCCTGGCCTGATGGACGGGCTTTAGGATGACTGTGCGTCCGATCATTACCTTGACTACCGACTTTGGCCTGACCGACGGGTATGTGGGTGCGGTTAAGGGAGTTATCCTAAGGATCAACCCTGCAGCCCGCATTGTGGACATCAGCCATCACATCCCGCCCCAGGACGTTTTTCGGGCCGCTTTTGTTCTAAGGACCGCCACCTCATACTTTCCGGATAACACGATTCACCTGGCCGTGGTGGATCCAGGGGTAGGGAGTTCGCGGCGGGCGATTCTTCTCAAAGCCGATAATCAGCTTTATCTGTCGCCGGACAATGGGGCACTAACCCACATTCTGCGGCGCCCTGGGCCCAAGACCTTGCACCAGATAGAGAATCAGAACTACTTTCGGCCCCGAGTATCTCACACTTTTCACGGCCGGGATATCTTCGCCCCAGTTGCGGCCCATCTGTCTCTGGGGGTTCCGCCGGAAGACATGGGGCCGGAGATCGATGATCCCGTGCTTCTGAATATCCCGGAGGTGACCAGGAATGATAGTCAATTGATCGGCCGGGTCATCTACGTGGATCATTTCGGTAACCTGGTCACCAACCTGACCCTGGAGGAAGTGGTGTCCTTTGCCGGAGGTCTGGAGATCAGGACGACCCTGGACGATGGGCTGAGTGTCACGGGGGTGAAGAGCAGTTACACGGAAGTTGCACCGGGAGAGTATCTGGTCATTTTCGGCTCGTGGGAATTATTGGAAATATCAAAAAATCTTGGTAACGCGGCCGCGGCTCTGGGAATTTCACCTGGCCTTGGAGTGACGGTCACCCGGATGAAACAATAGAAGCATAACATATTTATTTTAAAAGCATTAAACATAATAACATAAAGCAATACATTATAGTATTAGTAAAAAGTCAAGGCAAAACCAAGGAGTGCCCTGATAACCGTTCCTTTTCGAGGTGACGCGATTGCTTGCTCAATTCAACGGGCAACAAGCAACGAGCAACATGTAACAAGCAACAAGCCAGAGGTGACCCCCCAACAATGGATCAAAACTCCGGAACTGTCCGTTGGATCTATATCTCTCTCGGTCTGACATTCGCCATCTGCCTGGTGGCCACCTATTGGTTCAGAAACTTTACCTTAGACGACGCTCTGATCTACCATCGTTATATTCAAAACGCCCTGGAGGGTAAGGGCCTGGTCTATAACCAAGGTGAGAAATTCAACGGACTGACTTCTCCTTTGTATAGTTATATTACCCTGTTGATCTCCTGGCTGGTCAACGATGTCACCCGGTCTCAAGTTTGGCTGAGCGGAGCATGTCTTTTCGCAACTTGCCTGGTGCTGGCCCGCTTGTTTCGGCAAAACGTCATAGTCGCTATGACCTTGCCCCTGCTGGTGGCTACCAGTCGTTATTTCTATACCACCTTCGGTCTGGAAACCACCTGGTTTCTATTTCTGACGGTGCTGGCCATCCAACAGTATGAGAAAAATAAATACGGTCTATTAGGCGTTGTCTGCAGCTGCCTGCTCTTGACCAGAGGCGAATCCGTGTTTCTTGTCCTGGTATTAACGGCCAGGCACTTCCTGGAACGCCGTCCGTTTCCCCGGATCAGGCTGTTTATCATCCCGGGCCTTATCCTGGCGGCTCATTATACTTTTACTTATTGGTATTACGGTAAATTACTGCCAAGTACCCTGGCAGCCAAGGTCTATCAGGGAAAATCAGGATTATGGGGCGACTGGCCATGTTTTATGCACGTCGCCTACCTGGGTGAGTGGGTGTTTGATAACTGCTCCATATTGATGGTTGGGGTCATCGGGATCAGTCTGGTGGGGCTGGTATCCGGCATAAGGAATCGGACCTTAGTCACCTTGCTGGTCTTTACTCTGGCCTGGACGGGATTTTATATCTGTTTGAATATCCCCAACTACCACTGGTATTACAGTGTTAATTTTTTGTTGCTGTATACCGGTGTAGCCTTTGGTCTGGATTTCTTCTGGAGACTGTTCAGCCCTGCAGCTCGGAAAATAGGCTTTCCCATTCACCAGGTAGGGTTAGGATTGATGATAGTTCTGCTGGTTGGGGCGCAATTCCTAATGATTTATACTCATGGGGGGAGACATGGGGGGGTGTGGCATTACATGGTCATCGGCCGGTGGATTGAGCAGCGGACAGCGGTGAATTCATCGGTGGCGTGCGTGGAAATCGGACACATCGGCTGGTACTCAAAAAGAAAGATCATCGACATTCTCGGCCTGGTCAATCCCCATAATGCTCGCCTCATTGGAGAACGAAAATTCGGGCACTGGCTAAAATATTATCGGCCTGATTACATCCTGACCCATAATCCGCCCTGGCCGGCTGAGCAGGGAATGCCACAACTCGTCGCCGCTGGATTATATACTCCGGATAACCGTTTTGACTTCCCGGGATTTAGTCTTTTCGCCAAGCAGGCGTCCGGCGGGACCAGAGAATAGCTCCCGATGACCAGTCTCAGGCAGGCTTGTCGGTAACCTGGACGATCACCACGGTGACGTCATCCCGAAACGGTTGCCCGGCCCTATAGTTATCCAGATCATCCAGGATATCCCGACCAATTGTTTTCACATCCAGGTCTTGAACCCGACTGAGAACCTCTTTTAAACGACGATGACCATAGAGCTTCTTCTGAGGGTTATCGGCTTCCACGATTCCATCGGAGTAGAATACCAAGGTATCTCCGGGGTGGAGGTTCATGGTGTGGATACTATAGTCGTGATCTTCCTCAATGCCCAAAGGAAAATCGCCTTCTTCAATGAAGGACCAGGTCTTTGAAGCCGCACTGTAATAAAATGGCCAGGGATGGCCAGCGTTGGCAAAGATCATTTTCCCCGCGGAGCTATCCAGGATGCCGAAAAAGAAAGTCATCAGCATTAAATCCTTGACGCCGCGCAGGACCATGCGGTTCATAGCCCGCATGACTTCACTGATTTCTGTAGAAAAATTCAGTTGCGTACATAAGCAACTCCGGGCCATGGAGACCATCATGCCGGATTTGAGGCCATGCCCGCTGAC